>JAEORI010000108.1 GCA_016840965.1 Candidatus Thorarchaeota archaeon
CAATTGAAAAGTGACAATATTGAGGGTATGCTAAAAGTCTTTGACAAAGGAATTGGAATTATCAAAGAGCACATATCTGCATTGTCAAACGATCAAGCTCTCGAAGAGAATCTGAAGGCGGTCTATGAACAAGGCCCCGATAGGAATTGGGCTCATTACCTGCCTGAGATTACAACGCACTTAGCAATGCACAAGATGCAGCTGTGGATGTATCTAAAACTTGCAGGCGCTGCTGTGAGTATGTGGACGTACTATGGCGTTCCGAGAAACGAGTGAGTGCGTTCAAGTAATTCCGTGTTGATCTCCACGAATTCTTCTTCTTAGATTCAAGCGAACCTCATCAATCTTCTCGGCCATTCTACTCTTCTTCGGCCAGTAATCCTTGATTTCATCAAATCCATGGACATCCCAATATAGTGGGCATGCTCCGTAGCAATAATCAAAATGCTCGCAAGTCTTACAACCTTCTGGTGCAAAATCCTTTGCTCTCCAAAACTGAGATGCGCGATTATACCATACTTGTTCGAAACTCTCAGAAAGGAGGTTGCCAACAGGTTCACTAAAACTTGAACAAGGCAATACTCCTCCCTCTGCGTCAACAGAGAGTAACCCGTCACAACATGCACAACTTTTTGCCCCAAGCCCATGTGCTATTGGGTTGAATAAACAGACTGGCGTTGGCGCATACCATACAAATTGTATGCCTCTCTTATTCGCCCGTTTCTTTACACGTTTTACAATATCTTTGATCTCGGAATACTTGATTTGGAGCTCATCTCTGAGTTTAGCCGCTGTGCCAGTATAAATCACCATGTTCATGCTAAAGTAGCTGAGTTTCAACTCATCAGCGTGAAAGTCCACCAATTCCTCTAACTTGTTAACATTAGGTCTACAGATAGTCGTATTGCAGTGTGTGTAGATGTCAGTTTCTTGCAGATTCTTTATGCCCAGAACAGTCTTGTCAAAAGCTCCAGGTATTCCAACGATGTAATCGTGGGTTTCTGCATCCGGACCTTCAATAGATACTTGTGCACTATTCAGTCCTGCATCAACAAGTTTCTTGACATACTCCCCATCGTGGCATCTGATGCCATTTGTAATTAGATTAACTCGGAGACCTCTCTCTCTACCGTATGCTATGAGGTCAACAAGATCCTCGCGGAGAGTAGGCTCTCCACCTGTAAAGGAAAGACTTGGTACATGAGCATCATCCACAATGATATCAATTACCCGTTTCACTTCATCAGTTGTCATTTCTCCAGACTCGCGATAAGGCGAGTATGCATAGCAAAACCTGCATCTATTATTGCACCTATAGGTAAGAGCGATTTCGCTCAAGACAGGATACTTGATCTCTCCCTCTCCAAATGGAACTATTTTTGCTGTCTTATAGCTGTATATGTTCTGATTCCCGATGGTCATATTTCGAAGGTCTTCAACAAAAGCTGCTAAATCGTTCATAACAACCTGTTTTTCTCCACCCGCCTTCACAAAATGATAGATGATACTTTCAATGGGTTCATTATCAAGTAACATCTTGAGCATTCGAACTCCTGTTTCATTTAGATGCATTGTCTTATTCGGTCTAAGAATCAATAGGTTGTCTTCAGGTCTCACAAAGAAGAAATCTCTGACCTCATTGATAAAAGTGGGAATCCACTGTAAATCCTCTAGAGTGTAGTTATACTGCGGTATTGAACTTGGAGAGGTCATTAAAATAGGACTATTTTGTACCATCTTAAGGGTTAGGTTATAATACATCGTAGAAAATGAAAGGCTTATCAGTCCCCAATCTTGTGATTACAATAACATCGTCGTGAAGTGTGTTCTATGAGCACAAGTGAGATAAAGTTGCCATATGGCACTATTACAAAAAAGAAGTTGATCATGCATTTCAGCGCGTACGACATTGATCTGCCAATCATTGCAGCTGGGATTCGAGAAAGAATGGATGTTTTCCGTGAACTTGATGTCGAGTTCGCTGGTTTTGGCACAGAAGTGCCGCAAAACATGAGTGAACAAACACCTGCAGTCGTGAAGTGTTTCTTTGAATATGTCGGGAAAGAAGCTGATGCTAGTGTCATCTTAAAACGAGTCTACCATCTTGTCTGGGGTGGCATGATCGCGGAGTTTCCTGACCTCGTTGAATGGGCGGCTGCGAAAGCTGACTTGTCGAATCTGACCATTGCGCAAGCTGATGCACTAAGGGCGCAGCGAGGAGACTAGCTCAATCAATAAATCAATCGTCTAGAAACCATTTGACAAGAGGGTCATAATGTGAAGAAAGGTTTGGTAAATGCGCTATGAATTGGAATACTTGTCCTTTCATTAATTCAGATACAATCCGTATCCTATGCAAGTAGTATACCAAGTGCTAATCCAAATCTAGAGAGTGTGTATGTTGATGTTGTAGTAATGCCCAATGGACGAATTAATGTCACATACTGGATGACTTTTACTGCAGCAGCGGGTGGTCTAGGAGGATTTGATTTACTAGGAATTCAAGAATCAACGATATATGACAATAGTCGTGCATATGCTGAATGGGGCGGTAGTCGGTATGACCTCTTAGTGACTACTCTTTCAACTGGTTATGCTCTAGATTGGGTTCCTCGAACTCCAGAAGCAGAACAAGTCCTTATTGTCTTTGGTTATTTTAGTACCAACCGTGTGATTGAATTTACCTCATCGCCTAGTTATGGTGATCTTGGAGTTCTGAATTGGGCTCCTGTTCAATGGGAAATTCCAATTGACTATGAAGCCGTCCAAGTAATATATCCAATTGAGATGAACTCATCTTGGATTGAACCATCTCATGGTGTAACCGTGGAAGGAGCAGAGTATGCTGGTTATGTAGTTGATGTAAACCAAGGATTGTGGCATGGTGGCTCTAGAATCGATTTTGATGAAGAGAATCTTTTGGCGTATCCATATGATGCTGGAGCTGATCCACGATATTTTACAGTTAGTCTTGGTCACTCAAACCTAGATGCGTACGATCACTTCAGAGTTTTTCATTATACTAATTGGAGTTTTTATTCACCATATCTTGAGCCTGGGTTTCTTGGTATTGATTATGATCCAATAATCAATGCTAAAGCAGATACCTCCTTCAACTTGCAGCTCACTGTCTTCAACTATGGTGATGCCAATCTGGAAGATGTTACAATTACCATGTCGCTTCCTGAAAATCTTACACTCACATCTGGATCAGTAACAACTTTTGTTGGAGTTCTTTCTGGTGGTGAAACCTGGTTTGAGTCCTATTCACTAATTCCTGCAAATGTGCCAGCTATACTTACGATTGTCTTCCAAGTTAGTGCTTCGAATTTAAACTCCTCAGACTGGCTCTCCTTCACCATTGATGTCTACGTTCAAGAATACATTCCG
>JAEORI010000109.1 GCA_016840965.1 Candidatus Thorarchaeota archaeon
TGCCGCAGTGGCCTAGCCTGGTTAGGGCGCGAGACTCATAATCTTCTTGGGATTCCCAAGATATAATCGGGGTCATTGAGACCGCGCCTGATGAGGCATCTCGAAGTCGTGGGCTCGAAACTCTATCGCATATCGTGATAGGGAGATTATCCCACCTGCGGCACCAGCTCTTTAAAAACATCTCATCCAAAATTTCTTTCATGACGGGGTTATTAGGAACAATTTACACATAAAACCATGAAGAAAGAAAAGTGGAAATTGGTAGGTGGACGCGTTTATAGACTAGTAGAAGTTTTCGATAACATACTTGATGCGACATTACTAGCCAGAGAATTGAAGGAAAATAATCATGTGTTCCTCTCAAAACTAGAAAAAAACATGTGGGCTGTTTATCATAGACCAAAGGATTCTATCATTGAATGTACTCCTAAACATTTCAATCTAGTATAGATTCTTTATACTTCCATTGGTGCTTAATAGATACTATAAACACATAGAACTATGACAATTAGCCCCATTGTAAATGAAGATGAAAATAAAACCAGAAAAATTCAGATTGAATCCTTGGGTAGAATTGTTAAACAGCTTCAACGTCCACACTTTGAAAAACTCATACGAGAATCAATCATTTCAGGAGTCGTTGATATTACAGACTGGACTTTTGAAGCTGTTAAGACGCTCCTAAAAGTCGGTGCAGAAAAAAATCTCAAAATTACACTAAAGAATGGCGCGAGATACCTCATGCCAGTTATATATCCAAAAGGTCAGATGCTTGAATCATTCGCAAAAGCCATCGTGTCTGGCGAATGGTGAAACAGTCCTAATCACACTTTGAAAATCTCTTTATTGCCGCTTGGTATAAAACAAAGTAGGTGATAATCATGGAATTCGCTTTCAAGACGCTCGACGATATAGACTATGTTGGAAAGAAGATACTACTTCGTGTTGACATGAATTGTTCAGTAGATCCTGAAACTAAGCAGATTACTGATATTTCACGAATTGAAGCAATCCAAGAAACGTTAAATGAACTCTCCAGAAGCAAAGTCGTTCTAATAGCTCACCAAGGAAGTCCAGGGAGTGATGATTTCATTTCACTTGAACAACATACTAAAATCCTAAAGCAACTTGGATTCAGAGCAAGCTTCGTTGATGATATCTTTGGAGAAAAAGCAAAGAAAGCTATATCTCAGGTTAAGAATGGCGAAATTCTGGTTCTTCAGAACGTCCGATATTTTGAAGGCGAACTAAAAAAAGCACCTCCTTCTGAAGTTGCCAAGGAGAAAATTGTACAAGATCTTTACCCACTCTTTGATTTCTTTGTAAACGATGCCTTTGGAGCTTCGCATCGTTCCCAAGCATCTATTGTTGGTTTTACTACGGTACTTCCATCTGTTGCTGGAAGACTTGTAGAGAAAGAAATTCGTACACTTACTGCTGCAACGGATACTGACCAACATCCTTGGACTCTAGTACTTGGAGGAAGTAAAGTAGAAGATAAGGTTGACATATTAAACAAGCTTCTAACAACTAACAGAGTTGACAACGCACTCCTGGGCGGGCTCATTGGAACACTCTTTCTTATAGCTGATGAAAAAGTTCCAGAGAGCTACTCGAAACCAATCAAAGGTTATGATTCAGCAGTAGACACAGCACGAAAACTTCTGAACAAATATCCAGACATTATCATACTTCCTGAAGATGCCGCTGTAGAGAAAAATAATGAAAGATTTGACTGTACTTTCACCCAAATGCAAAATCACCCATTCCTAGATATTGGCTTGAAGACAGGTAAAAAGTATGTAAGAATCATCAAGGAATCTGCAGTAGTCTTTGCCAATGGTCCAATGGGATACTTCGAGAAAGAGCCATTCGCAAAAGGTACAACAAACGTCCTTAATGCAATTGCGGACTGCAAAGGTGTTACTGTTGTTGGTGGAGGTCACATGGGTGCCATGGCAAAGAAGCTGTCACTCGAAAATCGTATTACACATATTAGCACTGGCGGAGGGGCAACAATTAATTTCCTAACCGGAAAGAAATTAGATCTAATTGCTGCTCTGGAAGCTGCAGCCCAGAGAATGTAGAATTGATTTTCCATGTTGGCTTAGAACTACAAAATAAGTGGAGCCCCAGGCGAGATTTGAACTCGCGACCTGCTGATTACAAGTCAGCCGCTATAGCCTCTAAGCCACTGGGGCACAATGTGCTGGTCAATCTGAACGTATTATAGAGTTTTCGCAGCAGCACATCTACTTGTCATGATATACATTATCTATGATGATGGCGTAAGCGAGCAACATCATTCTAGGTGCCATAGGATCGACAATGTGAATCACATATCTATCCTTGAAGTTGAAAGCTGGAGCAAAGATATCTCTCCACTTGTCTCCTTTCTTAATCTCAGCGTAAACTCTATTCTTATCATTAGCGTCTGTGATTGTGAAGTTCCACTTCATGACTCCGCCTTGAGCTTTGTATATCATCCTATCCTCTGAATCATACATATCAACAGAGCCTCTTATTGCAATCATAGGTCTCTTTCCTCGACCAATCAGTTCACCTGTAGGAGCTTTGACATCATAGATTGGACGAGCACTCACCAGTTTCTTATTGATTATACAAACAATAGAATCATCAGGATTCCTCAGCTCAATTTCAGCACGCATCGATATGAGTTTCCTCTTCATCGATCCTATCCTCTCACCTTGGGGGTTGTAAATATCACCACCGCCAAATTTCCACGCTTTCTCGTGTAGCACATAAAATTCAATTGATGGGTCAAAAAGGCTCATATTTCATCACCTTGAATAGCTATCTATATAGAATAAACCCAATTAAGACAAACTGGGTTGCATACCAATTATTGAACTCTATGTTACTTAAATAAAGAAAGAGCAATTCTATCAAGAGGAAAATGAGCCCGATTTCTTCTGAAATCCAAAGTTGGCCATCAAGCATTATCTAATAAGTGTTAGATTTCATCCAAGAATGAAATATCTTTATGAGTGCCCATGTTTAAGTAACTGATAAGGACCATTTCATTAAGGAATAAGACACACGTCTTACAAACCCTAATCCTTACGAGAAAAGTAAAATAGCGTACGAAATTGCCTAGCAAGGCATAGGACGAAGTACCAGTAGGTGAACCAATTGCAAATCTCCTATACAGAATTCACGACATTCATAGTAAACTTATTCAGACCAATCTCGGACTTTTTCCAATCTCTCGGTATTCCATTTGGTCCAATAGCCTGGATGTTTATCATAGCTGTAACTCCATTATTTCTAATAATAGTCCTACTGGTTGTTCGTGGACGTCGCGTTTCTAGAAGTGTCGGTGTAGACGAAGGAATTAGGAAAATCCTCGCATCAACTGGTGATGTTTCAAGTGGTATATCAGGTGCAAAGAAACTCAAATTCTTAAAGACACCATCACAGGCGCTAATCTTTCTTAAAATTGAAGAAAACGCTGTCGAGCAAGCTCTGTCTGCAATTGATTACTTCAACAAACAAGGTGACATTGATGAAACCATAAAGGATAAGCTTGTCACTGTATACCAAGATCGTCTGGCATCTGTACGGGATGCTTTAGCTAAAGATGAACAACTCAAGGAAATCGTAGACACCTCTTCTGCAGTTGACAGGGCACGCTCAGACTATCTAGCAAAACTTGCTGCAATGTCTGGAACATCGGTTGAATCTGATATGGAAGAAACTGGACCATCCAGCGTTGGAATGCCTGATATGGTAAGTACTGCCCCTCCAAGCGGTGGTCCTCCCGGAGGTGGTCCTCCAGGTGGCGGCCCCCCAGGTGGTGGTCCCCCCGGAGGTGGTCCTCCAAGTGGCGGCCCTCCCGGAGGTGGTGCTCCAGCCCAAGCAGCTCCAATTACAACTCCTCCAAGTAGTGGTCCCCCTAGTGGCGGTCCACCAGGTGGTGCAGCTCCTACTACTACTCCAAGTGGTGGTCCTCCAAGTGCGGCAACAATTGAAGATGCTCCAAAACCCATGGGCGGAAAGAGTTCTCTACAGTCTGAAATGCTGGCTGAAATGGAGCGATTGAAAGCACTTATGGGTGGAGACTGAGTTTCACAAGCTTAGCAAATGCAAGTATTTTGAATTTGAAAGTGAAAAAAACGGCCATGTTCATCATTCCATCATTAATAGGTAGCGTAAGGATATCACTTTATGATGCGGCAGTCACGATGGCAATTAGTAGATGGCCAGATCTATCGATTAGTAGATATACTTCACAGTAAGAAGAATGCTGAAACTCTAGCAAAATCACTCGAAGATAACTGCGCTGTCGTCATCATATCGACTGAAGACAACAGATGGGCCGTGTACTGGAAACCGAAAACTGGAACACTATGTCCATATGGTGTCGTCTAATTTTCCCTCTCGGAAGGCTTTTGGGAAGCTTAGTATACAAGTCAATTAATCACCAGTGGAGACCTTATCATGTCGAAAGCGAAGCTGAATGCAGCAAGAAGTGCTCTAGAAAAGATACCTAAAAAAGGTCCAATTGGTCTCGGTAGTGGATCCACAGTTGCTATTTTTGCAAAAGAGCTTGGACTACGGATTTTGAATGGTGAGAATGACATCTGTGTTGTACCGAGTTCCTACCAAGCTTATCAATTGGCTGTGCAACATCAAATTCCTCTCACGAATCTTGACATCAATCCAGAATTGATGATGACATTCGATGGCGCTGATGAGGTTGATAGAAATCTCAATTTAACAAAAGGTGGAGGTGGCGCACTGTTTCAGGAGAAAGTGGTTGCTTCAGCTTCAGAGAGGCTAATAATAATTGTAGATGAATCCAAACTCGTAGATCAACTTGCCTCGAAATTTTTGATACCTATAGAAGTTCTTCCGTTCTCTCTTGGTGTGGTCAGAAAGAAAATCATGAACATGGGAATTGAGCCCATTGTAAGACAAGCTGAGAAAAAGATGGGCCCTGTTGTGACCGATAATGGAAACTTCATCATAGATCTCAAATTTCCAAAACCAATTGATAATCCTGCTAAAGTCGCTATAGATTTGAAGATGATACCGGGAGTCATAGAAACCGGTTTATTTGTTGGAATGACTGACGAAGTACATGTGGGCAAAGAAGACGGGGTTTACATTCTAAAGAAATGATTTTACTGATACATAGACCAGAATCTACGGAATTTCTCCGTGTATGATAATACATCCGTGGAGTTAACATACTGATCAATCCCCCCCAGATATTTTGGTAATTGTTTCACTTCATCATCTCTAATTTCTTCATATATGGCATCTGCAAAATTATCAGCATGAATTATCATGAATGGACGATTATGGAACTGTGACACCTTTGTAGACAAAGAATTGGTAATTCCAATGTTATTATGCTTCTTCGCCATATACTCGTAAGCTTCTGTAAAATGATTCTGTCTGTCATCCCAACTATCAGCATCCATAATCTCCAAAAATAATGGCGTGAGAGTCTTTGCACTTTCAAGCTTAGAAAAAGCCGTACCAAACCACTTGATGTACGGCGCATATTTTCGTTCTATAAGAAAGCAAAGCATCATAATATCATATATCAACCGTGCTGCAATGATACGAGAACCAAGATTGTCACTAACCTGACCAGCTCGACCCATGAATGCTTCCTCTTGAGCTATTCTTCTCCATTGATTTGACAATAGATAAAACCACAAGTCATTAGGGTAATATTCCAATTTATTCACAATAGGTTTCAACTTCTCCAGATCGTCACGGAAAACCCGCCCATTTGCAATGCTCCGTAGTATCTGCTGCGGAAGCACCAACCAATCTATAATACGTAACCCCTCTGTTGGATTGAATCCCAAATACTCGATAAAGAAACCACTAATCGTATTAATCGTGACCCCATGATTAACAGGTCCATCTTGGATACATTCCATCCTAGTGGTACCATCATCATGATAACCAAAGTTGGTAGGAAACCCGCGTATCTCATATGGAAGATTTCGACAAAGGACATCATGAAGCTCGTCTTTCAGAATGCCATAGTCAGAATCGTCCAAGAAGACCTGTAATTTAGGTCCCCAATCATGGTCCATTGACTGTGGTGTATCATAACCTAACACATCAGAACCTCGTCCTATGCGAGCAGCAGAATAAACAAGATTTGGAAAGTGCTTGTCTATAACAGGTTTTACAGCTTCTTCATAGAACGCTTCACTCAAATCCAACCCGGGCAAAAAATCATAGGGCGGGTGATTTTCATCACTCATCCAATTATCTCCATGTTTGGTAGTGATATAACAAGATTTGGATATTGTGGCTTGAAAATAAGAGTGGCGGGCCCGCCCGGATTTGAACCGGGGATTACTAACTTAGGAGGCTAGTGCCCTATTAACCTCCAACGAGTCATCTCTCGTAGGTCCAGGCTAGGCCACGGGCCCTTGAATTTGAGCTTGAAAGACGTCTGTTGTTAAAGCTTTTGTAATGCTAGATTACTAATCAGCAATCTTTGCAGTGATAGTAGCTCCTTCTTCCATTGCATCAACGAGAATACTGCCTTGTCTTGTTTTAATTCGTATGGAACTTTCCCCATTTCTTCCTACGACGGTAGTGAATAGATACAAATCGTCTGCAAATATCTCAATTCTCTGTTTGGCATACTTTCTGCCAGTATATATTGTCACCTTCTTCTTACTATAACTCACAGACACTGGAACTGTTTCACCTGGAATCCCTCTCCCTTCAGGAATCCTTTCACCTTTTACCGTGGGCATAAACGTGCCTCTGACTGGAACTACTACTTTCTCTCCCCCAAACGAGAACATTTCAAACTCTAAAATACCTCGTTCAAAATCTCTTACCTCAACTACTGGTCTTGCCAAATCTCTCTGTGTTCCTCCCATCCCGGTAGGTAATTTCACTTTCAATGAGAGAGAGGACACCTTAGATACGCGTCCATCCTCAATGTGAACAACAGTATCCACCGTACTTGGAACCTGCCCTAACTCTACTCTTCCACCAAGAATTAGTCTCTGTAGTGCATCAATAGCTGAACCCGCGTGTACAACTCCTACCATTCCTACTCCCGCTGAACGAAGATCAGCATAGGCTTGAAAATCAGAGTTCTTTCGAAGTTCATCGTATATTACAAAATCTGGTCTGACAAGAAGTAGTACGTCTGCTGCCTTTTCCATACTACCATCAAGAGGAGAATATTGGACTATAGCTTCTTCCACTTGAAGGTCTCTTGGCTGTTCTAGAGTCTTTACAACATTACCCTTACTACCATAAAACTCAGCCAAAGCCGCTGCAAAGGTACTCTTACCTGAGCCCGGTGATCCTGAAACAAGTATCCCTTCAGCACGTGCTTCTAGTCTCGTCATTAGTTTCGGACTTAATTGATAATCATCAAGGTTCAATTTGACGATTGGCCGGATTGCAGAAATCTCCATCTTATCTGCAAATGGTCGTCTAGCAATAGCAATCCTAAGATTTCTTAATTGGACTACAGAAGCTCCATCTTCTTCTATCTCAATGAATGAATCATTATCATTCTCTGCAGTTTCAAGAATTGCTTCAGCAAGAACATCTAGCTCTTCATAAGTGAGAATCCTATCAGAAAGCTCTACCAACTCCCAATTACCAGGTTCACCTCTCTTTGCACGAGGTGGGTTGTTCTCTATAAGATGTACACTCATTGTATGTTCATCAAAAAAGGCCTTGAGTGTCAAAATCTCTTCACTGTCTTCATTGTTCTCCACTATCATCACTTCCACGGTTTCGAAGAGTGGCTTGAGCAACTCTATAGAAGTTAACCTCACCATTTTGATCTACAAGAGCAAAAACAAGCTTCTTACGAGAGCTTGCAGCTGTCTGTGTAACCATATCTAAGTCACTTAGAGATATGGGTACGCCTTCTTTTAGAACATATACCAATTGACTAGCACTCGCTGCTCCTGGTCTATCCCCTCTAGAGTATACCCGAAATCCAATTCCATTGCCAAATCCCTGGCGCACAGCATAACCTCTACTTCTCAGGTCTCTAAACACGAGGTATCTAGTCCAAAGGTCAGGATCCTCATCAAGCAGTTCACTCACGATAGTATCAGATCCTACTATTACTCCATCAGGTTTTCTCACAATCAACCGTTTTCTTTCAATAAGGTGCAAAAGTTCAACAGGCTCTAGTTCAAGTCTATTAGCCTCAATCCGGTTTCCATAGAATCCTTGTTGCGAGATTCGGTCAGCATCTTTACTACCCACATACCCTTTCTTGTTTTCAAAGAGAGCCTCTGCTGGTTCTTCAATGACTTCTTCGTCCGATTCAAGTTCTTCAAAATCCTCTGAAGATTCTTGTTCGAAAAATTCGTCATCATCATCATTCGTCAATTGAATCTCGCCTAGTTTGTCTACCCGCATTGATAATTTGAAAAACCCTTCGGCACGCCACAAGAACTATAGCCCTTTTAGAATGAACTCATTGTGTGTCAATCGGCAACTTTGAAGATGAGCTAAGGAACTTCATCGCTGGTGGTAATAAGATAGCGATTCTCGGTATTGGAAATGACCTAAGATCCGATGACGGGCTTGGACTTTACATTATAGAAAAGCTTAGCATCGAAGACCCCAGATTGATGGTTGAAAATGTCGGATCAGTCCCTGAGGGATTTACCCGACCACTGGCTGAATTTGGTGCTGATAGAATAATTATGGTTGATGCAGCAGACATGAACAAACCTGCTGGTCATATAGAACTCGTTACTAAGGATCGTATAGGTGGAATCAATATCAGTACGCATAGTATGCCACTTTCATTTCTGATGATGTACCTAGAACAAGAAACAGGTGGTACAACAATACTGCTTGCTATTCAACCGAAAAGTATACAGTTTGGTGAAGGGTTAACACCAGAGATTCAAGAAGTGGCTGACCAAACAATCAACACATTAGAAAGTGTATTGAAAAGACACTTGAGAGGACTGACAGATGTTTCGAACGATTGAATGGCTAGATGATACATCAGAAGTACGACTTGTAGACCAGACCAAACTTCCATTGATTCTAGAACACATCATTACCAACAGTCACGAACGTATTGCTGAATCAATCGAGGTAATGGAGATACGTGGTGCTCCGGCAATTGGAGCAGCTGCAGGGATGGGTATGGCATTAGCTGCAATTGAGAGCAAAGCCCGAACCACGGGAAACCTTTTGGAGTACCTTGAGAAGGCTGCAGTCACACTCAATACACGACCAACTGCAGTTAATCTGACTTGGGCGACGAATCGGATGCTGGAGGTTGCCAAGGCCACAGAGGGAAGCGTTGATGATATTATACAGAAATTGATTGAAGAAGCAAAAGAGATTGCTGAGGAAGATGTCCGAATGAGCAAGAATATGGGTGAAGAATCTCTTGCTCTCATAAAACCTGGTTACATAATCCAGACCATATGTAACGCAGGATCTCTAGCCACAGTTCATCTTGGTACTGTTGGTGCTGTTGTCAGAGCCGCCCACGAGAGATATGATGGAAATATCAAAGTATATGCTGTAGAAACCAGACCCAGGCAACAAGGCGCCCGTCTCACAGTCTTCGAGTTCATGGAAGATGGCATTGATACTACGCTAATAACTGATGGAATGATCGGTACAGTATTTCGTGAAGGACGAGTCGATTGTTGCGTTGTGGGTGCTGACAGGATTCTACGAACAGGCCATGTAATCAATAAAATAGGAACTTACACTATGGCAATCACAGCTAAATATCACAATATTCCCTTCTATTCAGTGGCTCCAGTATCAACTATAGATATGGTGACTAATCCTGAAGATGTGGTCATTGAAGAACGTAATCCTGATGAAATCCGTATCATCAATGGGCAATATGTCACAGTTCCTGATGCTAAAGTATACAATCCTGCATTTGACATGACACCTCCAGAATTAATAGACGCGATAATAACCGACAGAGGCGTCGTCAAGAATCCAACAGAAGAGAAAATGAAGAAGTTGTTTGAAACCGACTAGACTATAATTCATTGATGAACAATATGGAAGGCCTTAAGAGTATATAACGAGCGATGAATTTTAGGGCACGTAGTCTAGTCTGGGCTCAAAGCGATGGATTGTTCTTGAGAGATAGATAGGGCGCCAGCCTTCGGAGTTGGATGCCGCAGGTTCAAATCCTGCCGTGCCCGCCA
>JAEORI010000020.1 GCA_016840965.1 Candidatus Thorarchaeota archaeon
CAATCGGGTGTAGAGTTTCCCAGATTCTAATTGAAAGATAACTCAGTATCACCATCGGAAACGCTACGATTCCAAAGATAGATCCAAACTGTGCCCTCGACTCCCGATCACTGACTGAGGCTCGATAGGCTAGAATGCATGCGTATGCAACCCAAAGAATGAGTGTCGTTGTTTCTCGAGGATCCCAATTCCATGGGGAGTTCCAAGCTGCATCAGCCCAAATCATACCCGAGAGTAGGGTTATTGTTGTGAATAACAATCCAAGTTTGATTGATACCGCTCCAAGTATATCGTATTTCAGATCTCCTTTCCATAGGTAAATCACTCCGCAAAGCAGAGTCCCACCAAATAATCCGTACGAAACAAGAGCAGGTGCTACATGTTGGAAGAAAATACGCACATTTTCTCCAAGTTGAACGTCCGGGGGTGCAAAAATCCAAGTCATATAGACATAGAGGAAAGATATCGCTGCAGTGATTCCGAGGAATATCAATCGGGTTTTACTCACGGCATTTCAACTCGAATTGCGGCGGTGTTCACAGTTTGCAATATGAAGGTTTTGTTACCGACTCAGCTTCAAGGTGAAAGCGCAAAATGGAAGACTGAAGCTGATAGTGTCAACATTGCTATCAGATGTGCTAGGAGGATTTCAAAAATTAACACTACTGGAATTAGTCCTGGTCCTAGGACAATGATTTTCGTGATTTCAATCAATAACATAAGACCAGATGTAGCGGTTGGAAAATACACTAGTGGGAATACTGTAGCTTTTGATTCAGAAGGCATAGTGAGCGCTGATGCCATTGAACCCACTGCTGCAAGATCCAAGGTGCCAACAAAGAGTGTAGCAATAGCAAGTGGTAGATCATTGAGGAGGGAGAATCCGAACAACACTGAGATGATTGGAACCAGAAAGATTTCCACAAGTCCCATTAGGAAGAAACCATAGATGACCTTCCCTAAATATACTGACCAAGCCGGAATTGGTGCAGTCGCTAGACCTCGCAGGGTCCCTGTTTCTGACTCAGAGAGAAAGATTGGTGCGAAGCCAAACATTCCTGTGAAAAAGATTATGACCCATAGTAATGCACTACCAATCTCTTCGGGTACTGAACCTCCTGTGACTACTGCAAAGGAAAATGCGAGAACAGCGATGAGTGCGAAAAGGAACATTGAGAAAACTTCGAACTTTTTGCGAAATTGAGTGAGAATGTCTTTCTTTGCGATTGCTAATGCCGCGCTGAGACCTGATGTCATTCTATCACCTCAGAGCGTCTGATCAAACTCAGAGATAGGACCTTGCTTTACGACTACTCCTTTTCTGAGTGTCACGTATTCATCACACAATGCTGCACCAAATGCTAGATTGTGAGTCGTCACGACTGTTGTTCTCGAATTTCTATATTCATTTAGATATTCCCAGAAATCTTCTGTTGTGTCTTTGTCCAAACCACTGAATGGTTCATCAAGAAGTAAAAGTTCAGGATCATGAACTAGACTTCGGACAATATCGAGTCTCTTCTTGAGTCCTGTTGATAGATTTTTCACAGGTTCTTCAAGCCATGTATTAATTGCAAACCGCTGTGCTAAGTCCTCTACCTGTGAATCAAAAAATTCTGTCTGAAGGCCATAAAGTTTAGAATAGAATTGTAGATTCTCAAAGCCAGTGAGTTCCTCATACAGAAGGGGTTTGTCACCTACAAGACCAATGCGTTTCTTGACCTCTTCTGATTCTTCCTGTGGGTCAAAACCCATTACAGAGATGAATCCTCCATGAGGACGGAGGAGTGTGGCTACGACTCGCATGAGTGTCGTCTTACCTGCACCATTGGAACCAAAGAGTCCATGAATACCACTTTTAGAAAAGCTGAGTGTTATTTTTCTTAGAGCAACTCTATAACCATACCGTCTCGTGAGGTCTTTTGTTTCAATGGCTATAGTCACCAGCAGTTTCACCTTTAGATTGGACTGAACGCTTTTTACTACCTTATTTAATGTGATGGATGGTTGCTTCGATTATTCACTCATTCCATTTAGGCTGATTTTCCAAGTTTGGCCAAATGGTTAACCAAGTCCCATCAAACTGATGAATAGGTCTTCAATATTGAGAACCTTGATATCAACACCACGTTTCTTGACAGCGTCTAGGAAATTCAACTTGCAGAAAACACATGATGAAACAATCGTTGTAGCTCCAGTTTCAAGTGCTTGATTCAGTCTTCTCTCCGCTGTATTAATGGCACTCTCTCCAAAACCAGCTTTGAAACCGCCTCCAGCTCCACAACATACAGCGTTTTCTCTGTTACGTTCCATTTCAACGAAATTAATCCCAGGAATGCTCTTCAATATTTGTCGAGGTGGTTCAAATATACCAACATGGCGGCCTAGATGGCAGGGGTCGTGATAGGTCACTGTTTCAGGATAGCTACCCTTCCACTCTAGCTCTCCTTTCTTTAGCTTGAGCGCTAGAAACTGGGTGAGATGTTGCGTGGAGAATGGTAAAATGCCATGCCTTTCTCTATAGAATCGTGGCCAGTCCAATGTTGTAGTCCTATAGCACCCTGAGCATGAGAAAACCACATGCTCAATACCTTTAGCTTTCATCTGTTCAACATTGTGTACTATGAACTTTTCAGCCTCTAGAGTTCCAAGCAATTCTTTCTCGCCTTCATTGGTTTCGTCGTAAATGGGTCTGGTTACCTGTCCAGTTCTAATCAGCGGACTGCAACAGCATTTTTCTTGAACTCCAAGTATCTGTGGCTCGATTCCAAAATAATTGAGCATACGTAGAGTTGCATCTGCTATCTCGGGTCTCTTGTAAGATGCAGTACACCCCACATAATAACCCCACTCAGAGTTATCTGAAATCTTTGTATCTGGCTTGACCCAATCTGCTCGTTCTTGTGGATTCTCTCCAAACACATTGTTGTGTTTAAAGGCAAAATCACCCATGACATGTAACTTTCCATATGGTCCCTTTCCCATTTCTACTAGTTTCTTTCGGACATCTTCTATGATTCTGACATATGGGACCTTGATAGGACACCTCTCAACACATTGCTCGCATGTACTGCATGCATACACCGCTCTTACGAAACCCTCATCCACAGGCAAGTTCTTTTCAACATATGACCGCAGGAGTCGAAGTCGACCTCCCGCAAAATACGCTTCTGAACGAAACTCTTCGTAGCTAGTGCAGGTCCATCTGCAGGTTGAACAGTTACTGCACAATACTATTTGATCAGGGTCAACATCAAGCTCAGGTGTAAAGAATCTTGGCATCTAGATACTTCCCTCCTGGTAAGAAATTGGAATCTGCAGGATTTTCTTCGAACGACGAAGGGCCGTTTGTAATCTTCTGAATTGACCATTCATGGTGAACATCAGATTCAAGCGTGTATACGACATATTACAGTGCGTCAGCTTGTCAGGATTCATTATCCCATTTGGATCCCATTTCTGGCGCAAGTCTTTGAATCGCTCGTAATCCTTTGGTTGGTATTTTTTAATATAGACTGTATTCTGTAGTCCCAGTGTGTAGAGTTCTCCTCCTTGTCTATACATCATTTTAACCAATCTATGCAGCATCGCTTTGCCAGACATGAAATGCATCCAATGTCTATGGTCTGAAGGTGCAAAAACACAGAGTCGCGCCATAGCGGATCCACCAAGAACTAGATAGAAGCAAGAGTTAATCCTGTAGTCTTTTGCGATTTTGTACATTCTTCTCACTAGGGGTTCAACATGCGTTAACGGTATCCAAAAATTCTGCATAGAGAGAGTAGGAACCTCCAGTTTGAGTTTCATTTCAATAATATTCCTATCTTTCCAGTTCTTCTCATAGTATCCTTGAGGCATTTCAGTTCCGCTGGCAATCTCGAAAATTCCCCGAGCTGTCTTGATTGACTCTGCAACTTCATCAGCTGTTCCACTATAGGTAACTACTATGAAGAACAAACCCGTTGTGTCTGGAGGGAGACCGCCTTGCACACGCCATTCATATTCAAGATCAGTCAGTCTCAGATAGATTGGTTGTGTTTTAGTCTTGCTAAGTCGAGATAGTGCATCTATTGCTTTCTCAAGCTCTTGAAAGGCAAACATTAGTCCACTTGTAATTTCAGGAATTTTGATAATCTTCATCTTGATTGAGTTGACAACGCCAGCGATTCCGGAGGTGCCAAAAAATGGCATCATATCATCACCAGTGACGGTATCAATTGAACCATCTGGTCTTACAACTTCCATCTCTAGGACATTGTCGACCATGGACCCGAATCTAGGTGTACCTACACCTGCCTTACCACCAATTGCTAGCCATCCAGCAAGTGTGGATGCAACTCCACTCTGCGGAGCTACCGGGAGTGCAAAACCTTTCTTTCCCACTTCATTATTTAGAATCTCCCAAACAGCTCCTGCTTCGACATTAATCCACATCTCTTCTTTATTGATTTCTTTGATTTTATCCATGCGTTTTGTATCGAGAACAATTCCGCCTCTTGTAGGGCTTGCTGAACCATAGTAACAAGTCCCTCCGCCTCTTGGGATAACCGGTATTTTATGCTCAGAGGCGTATTTCATGATAGATGATACTTGTTGACTTGATTCTGGCCAAGCTACATAATCCGCGAGCCACTTCTTTTTCCATCTATAGTGGTAGTAAGGGATACCTGTCGTGTCTCCACTCGCGGACAGACGTTCTGCCATCATGTCGCTCACCCACGAAACATCAGTTAGATTAACAATTTGCTCTGTTGCATTCAACTTTTTTTCACCTCTAAGCAATATACTGAATATAACCCATTATGAAAACGATAGTCCAACATATTGCAGCCGTAAAGCCTGGAATTTTAGTTCTTATTCCGGAAATCCCAGTGAGAAAAGCTCCGACACCTGCCAAGTAACCAAACACTCCTAAACCGATATGTATCAAATGAAAAATATCAGCACCTCCGACACCCAGAATTGTACTTGTGAGAGGTAGTATTGTGACGATGTTGATTGTTGTTAGCAGTAACGAAAGACCTGCACATACTCCATGCGCAAAGGTATACTTTTCTTGGGAAATCAAATACAAAGCAGTACCAAGATACAGAAGCAGCAACGCAGGCAATCCAAGTATAATGGTCATGTGCACGTTACCTATTTGTAAAGCTTGAAGTTCATTAATGAGTAAAAGTGTTGTCAATCAGATACCTCCTATCTTTGAAATTTTATAGGTTGAGCAAGGGTAAGTCGAAAAAACAAAATCAATTAGTTGTGCTGTTCCTGTAAAAGCAATAGAGGGTTGAACAGTTTTGAATGTTAAAAGCTCCATGACTAACTGATGATGTGAAGCCAAAGGTGTTGAGGAAGTTTGTTGTTTCCTCATGGTGTTCAAGCTCCTGTCACTTCCAACAATGTTAATCCTCCTTCAATGGAATATTTTCCTGAAGAATCTAAGAAATGGAGTACCTATGGAAAGCACAACTGAAATTGGAATCAGATTCGCAAACTCAGACACAGCGAAACCAGCGAATAATCCAACTATAAACCAGATCAAGAAACTAGGAAGATCGTTCACCACAACCCAAGGAACATATGCTTGGATTATTGAAGGTACTAGGATACCAGCTAACCAAATAACAATTGGAGCTACTATACCTGCAATAAACATAATGAGCACGTTCAACCTGATACTAAGTACCAACGGTCCTGGAAAGACTTTGTGAGAGTTCAGATACCCCTTCTTGTCGGTTTTTCGTTTGAGGCTTGACATCTTCGAATAGTTTTCTTTCCCATAGAAGCTTCTTGAGTGAGCGGCATTCCACATTCCAATTGAGTATGCCCTACCGCCATGTTTCAAACCTAGATTAATGACATCCAGCGAACGGTACCATCCCATCAAAAACGAGATTTTCCGACGTTCATCATCCGGAAACCATGTGAGGACTGCTACCTCTCCACGGTCAGTGATAGCTCCTTCAAGTGCAAAATTCTCGGCTTTGAAATGTTTGTTCATATGGTCGAGGTAGCCATCCAAGTTTTCAAGCGGCACATAAACCTCTGACGGCGCTAAACTGGGTCCTAGCCGTTTAATCCTCATGGGGTAGAACCGCTCATTCCATTCATGATCAGCTACCTCCATTGATTCAAGAGTCCCGCTATATCTGCTGACAACATGTTTGAGCTTCTCAATCTCTGTTTCAATCTCATCATCAGCTCCTTCGAAGGCGCATAAGATGATGAACTCTCCCGTGGTTGGAGGAGCTTGATCCACCTGTTTGAGCATTCTATAGAAATTGTCTGTAATGAAGTGCAGATAGAATGGTCTGGTAGCTTCCAGAATATCCTGAAGCGCTCCCACCATAAGGTTTTGACTTCTAAATGATGAAACAGTAGGTTTAATGTGTCTCAGTGGAATGATTTTCAGCACAACTTTAGTAATTATTCCGAGAGTACCATTACTATCTACGAAGAGTTGTGTTGAATCGTCATTGTACTGATCGTTGCCACTAATTTCCCAGAAGAAGTCTGCATCACCCTTGAAGACATTCTTTCCTGATTCAGTCTTGAATACTTCTTCTGAAGTGTCTTTTGTCCGAATTATATCTCCGTCAGGGAGAACGACCTCAAGATCTACTACCTGCTCAGCAATACCGCCATACTTTGTACTGCCAATTCCACTTCCTCCAGCCGCCACCCATCCACCAACAGTACTAGATGGTGCACTAGACGGATAAGCAGCCACAGTTAGACCCTCATCTTCAAGATCTTCTAGGAGTTTCCCCCAGATAATCCCTGAACCAACTTCAACAGTCATGTTATCTCTATCAATGTGATGGATCTCCTTCAATCTGGTCATCTCAACAACAAGTCCACCGCGGGTAGGCAATGCGCCTCCATAACCACTAGTTCCGTGTCCCCGTGGAACTACTGGAATGTGGTGCTGTTTACAGTACTTTAGAAGGTTCGATACTACTTCTGTAGTTGTTGGTTGAGCCACAGCTTCAGCATGTGGGTTTAACACATCATTGACAATTCCTGGTAAAGCTGCGATATCACTAGAATAAAGACCAGTCATGAATTTCTCTGAGGAGAAGTAGTCTTCACCCACGATGTCAGCCAGATTCTGAATATGTTTCTTTGCTATCATTCATGACGCCTCCTAGAGACCTAACGCCTCCACAACAATTTGGGACAGGTCTTTGAATTTTAATTGTGATTCTCGGTTTTCTAATCCGTCATTAAGCGACATTGTGCATGATGGACACTCGCTTGACAATACTGATGCGCCTGTCTTTTCAGCTTCCTCAATCCGTCTTGCTGACACCCTAACTGACGCAACTGGATAGGTGCCTTTGAGAAGTCCGCCACCACCACAACATCTAGCTTTATTCCGGCTATGTTTCATTTCTTTCAATTTAAGGCCTGGAATTGCATTGAGTACCTCTCGAGCTGGGTTGTAGATATTTTGGTGCCTACCAAGTTCACAGGGGTCGTGCCAAGCCACCTCATGAGGGTAAGTCTTATCGAATTTGATTTTACCTTCCTTTAGTAATCTAAGTACGAATTCTGAGAATGGGAGAAACTCAAGACCATCGACTGCTTCTTTGCCAAGGAGGTGAGGGTACTCTTCTGCGAAAGCTCTGTGACATCCTGGGCAGTTGAAAACAACTGTTTTGACGCCTAGTTTCTTGAGCGCTCTAAGATTGTGCGTTGCTAGCTCTCTACCGTTTTCAAAACCCCCTGCAACAAAGTAGGGATTTCCACAACAAAACTCATCATCGCCTAGAATAGTAAAATCAACACCTGCCGCTTTCATCACTTTGATTGTGTTTTCACCCATGTGTGCTAATGTTCCCTTGAAAGAGATGTTACACCCTGCGAAATAGGCAACCTCTGCCTCAATGCCAATTCTATCTTCAACTAGATCATCAACCATATCCGTCCATAGTGTCCTGTCAGCCTGATCCATCTCCATGATATTCTGGGTCTGTTGAAGAGAGTCATCAATGTAGTTTACGATCTCAGGCCATTGGTCGAGATTACCAATCTCTTGTCTTGTAAGCTGCCAGAATCTTAGAAGAGGAATATTCGTCTGGCAAATTTCTTGGCAAGCTCCACACAATGTGCAGTAAAAAATCCTCTCTGCAAAGTCGCTAGGGATTGGTTTATTCTCCTTTATGAGCGTCCGTAGTTGCTGCAATTTCCCTCTAGGTGATTGAGAATCCCAAAGTGTATCAAGATATGCAGGACACACAAAGGTGCAGAATCCACACTTAGCACATACTGTTGGCTCAATATCAAGCCCTTCGAGTTTGAGGGGTTCGTATGGTTTTGTCATTGCTGAATCTCCTTATCATGGCCACGGTATTCCAACCCATTCAAGGATTGGTCCCAAGATCGATTCGCCATAGACAGCTATTCCGCCTAGAGCGCCCATGATCATCATCAATCCACCACCTACAATTACTAGAATTGCATATGGGAAATAACTGGATGCTTTGACCCAGACACGGTCTCCAAGCTTTGCTCGAACTATGATTAAGTAGAGATAAATCTCCACAGATACTATTGACCAGAGAATCTTGAAACGCATAACTGGTATTTGGACAAGAGTTTCTACTGGATAAGCAGGTTCCATAAACCCTGTGACCATTCCTGCAATGAGTCCTAAGAATCCGATGATGCTTCCAATGTATATGAAAACATCAAACTGGTGGAAGATTCTCGATAGTCTTGTCCCTGGGGTGTTGATGTTATCTCTGAAGAGGACTCGAAGTAGGAGATTTACTAGAGCCACTGCAGCAGTAGCTACTAGAATTCCTGTGTGAAAGTGAACGAAAACTGGATGTATTGCCACTTCTATTTCCTCCTTAAAGCCAAATATCCCAAAATCAACAGGATCGCTCCTGAAGCAATTGGTACCCAAATCATCATCATGCTCCAGATACCATACAAGTCAACCGGTGGTGGTGGGGGTGTTATAGTACCAGGTTGGCCTGTGACAGTAACTGTGACATCAAATGATTCTGAAAGTTGTCCACCAGATGCTGTCCAGATACGAAGCGTATATGTGCCATTTGTAAGGGGAGTAACGGTAATTTCGACAGATATTTCTCCATCAGCGGCATTGGCGTCGTTTGCAGAATCATCTTGAACAAGAGGTTCAGAGATTGTGAAATAGTCATTATCAGCCCATCCACTCTTGATCGCGACATATTCTGCACCATTTCCAGCATCAATCTGAAGTATGAATGATTCTCCAGTTTCAGCATCTACAGTGGAATTTGTGGTTACTGTGAGTGTACCTGTTACAATATGGCAATTTCCACATTCGGATGTATACTCTGGATTTGCCACAACCGACCCTGTTGCAGCAACTAGCAAAACAAGAAAGCTCAAGACTACTATGAGCTTTGTAGTGTGGTTACGTTTCATATCGTTGTCACCTAGATTTAGTTACATGTTGTATCTATGTAGTGATTGAACACCTTAACCTAGTTTCGTTTTGGAACATCTGTCTCGTATAAGAGCATATTGGTTAACCATGTTAATCCTTGGAAGACTACTTGTTCGCTCACGCTCCTTCTCAAGAAACAACACACTCATATCAAAGATGTCCTTTTACTTCAATCTTTACCTTCTCAGAATCTTGCTAAAGAATCGAAGAAAAGGTATACCGATATAGAGTGCTTGATTCAGGGTCATCAGCCTAATGATTGCTACTCCAACCACCCCTCCAACAAGTGAAACAAACAACAACAATGGAGTTGGAACAGCTTGTATCAAATTTGAGTTCAATAATTGAACCAGCCACTCCCACCCCAACAAACTAGGTATGAACCAACCGGCTAGCAACGCAACAAAGAATCCCGCAAGAAATCCTAAAGTTGTAGATACTCGTCCTGCAGTAACTCTACCCCCAAAAACCTTCACGGGATTCATGAGATTTTTCGGGTCTAATTTTTTCTTCATAATCCTAAGTTCTCTGAATGCTTGATCTCCATAGTACTTTTTGGCATGTCGACCATTCCAGAGACCAACAGCATAGGGAAGTCCGCCGAACCGCTCAGCCAAGGACGCAATTTGGAACGATCTTTGCCAACCAATAGTGAATGATAACCTCTTTCTCTCGTCATCAAGAATCCAGACCATGAACGAAGTATTGCCATCATTACTTAATGTGCCTTCGATTGCCACTTTTGATTTACGTAATTCAATTTTTGTCTTTTCAAGAATCTCTGGAAGCATATCTAACGGCGCAAGCATTTCTGCTGGTACCAGACTAGGCCCATGACGTTTTATCCTCAATGGATAGAACCGTTCATTCCAGTAAAACCAAGCTCTTTTCTCATTCAATATTATACCATTTTCTTCCTTTGTGAAAATTTGAATATTCTTGATATTGTCCTCATTTTGATATATCGTATCAAGGAGGGCTCCAGTTAGAATATATTTTCCACTTTCTATCTCGATATCATTGAGATCTCTTAGTTTTGAAGTATAATTATCAGCCAAGAATCTTAGATAGTATGGCTGAGCCTCCGAAATAATTCTAGTTGCAGTTGCTACCAGATTTGTCATGGAATCAAAGGAACATGCGAAGGGTACCAACTGCAAATTCGGTATGGTCTTTAGAGTGACCTTGGTTATAATCCCGAGAGTACCATAGGTTCCAGTGATGAGCTTTTCCTCTTGTTCTGGTGTTCCCAGACCTGCAGCTGACAGTTCTTGAGCTAGCCATCCATTCCCCTTTTCTGCTTCCTCTTGAAGAGTGTCACTTTTTGGGTCCATCAAAACTCTACCAAGTCTTACAATTTTCCCATTGGGAAGGATAGCCTCGATTCCAATGATTTGCTTCAAGATATCTCCATGGCGGGTAGATCCTATCCCAAGTCCTCCACTTGCGACAAAACCACCAACTGTAGCAGCAGTGGCGCTTGAAGGATAAACTGGCAGTGTGAA
>JAEORI010000110.1 GCA_016840965.1 Candidatus Thorarchaeota archaeon
GAGGTCGCACTCTCAATCACGCTTTTTCCATCGGTCTTCAAAACGAAAGCCGCAGTATTTACAGAAACATCTTTCACCAGTCTGCGATCCCCGCCCCAGAAAGCTGCTGATAGAGGGTCCAAAAAGACTTCAACACCATCATGTCGCGTCACCATATACACTCTCTTCAGCTTTTTTCTTCGGAGTTGGTTTCTTTTATCGGCAGTAGAAATTTTTTCACGAGATTTGGCAAGCTCTTTTGAAACAAGAAAGGAATGAGCTAGTAATGTGGAAGCTCTTGGTAAACTGAAGACCATATCACCGAAATGGACTAAAGTTTCAGTCATCTCGAAAATCGACTTTTCTGGAATTTCTTTCCATGATGATTCAATGGTGATTTGTGAGCCTTGCTGAAGTTCAATAATACTTCTTATTTTTAGGAATCCGTCGGCCGCAAGAGTTGATTCAGTCACAATACCTGTTTGACTCGTATTACTCAAAATCCATTTTCACCCTCCTAATATTAACCTATCAGGGGCTTTACTTCAGTTTTAAAATATCTGTAGATTGAAGAGAAATTTTGTGTCTATTTGGCTGTCATCTTAGCAGCAAGAGCTTGAATGTCCTCAATCATCCTACGAATTCGTGAGTCGCTAAGACTATAGAGTTTCCTAGTCCCATCACGTCTTACATTCAAGATTCCGGATCTTACGAGTTGCGTGAGATATGCAGAAACTGTAGACTGCGATAGGCCAATCTGTGGGAAGATGTCACACTGGCACTGTTCGCCACCTGCAAGGAAATCTACTATCTTTAGACGTTCTGGATTACTCAGGGCTCTATGAAAATAGACCCGCCATTCAGTTTCTTTGTCAATATTCATAGCAACACGCCACATTCATGATTTCTCTGTCTTGGTATGATGAATACTACCCTGATATTGTGAATTGTCCACCAAGACTGGGCTGTTCAATACGGTTGCCTATATATCTCGATAAATCAATCTTTCTGTTTCGCAGTTTCAGCACTGAGCTCACTTCCAACGAGTTGTTAAATGCAGAAAAACCAATCAAGCAGTTTCAATACCTTGTTTCTGAATCTCCTTGAGAATAGCTGCTTCAATAGTGGCTGTGGATGGATTTGGGCCAAGGGATTTCGTTCCAACAACTACACCACGATAGCCAACACCATATTGCTTAGCCAACTCGCTCTCTGCTGAGTACTCCCTGTATGCTATGGAATCTCTGTATTTCTTCACTGCGTCATAGATTCTACCTAGGAATCCAGTCTGACTGCAACTACATACCCCCACTGGCATGAACACCATTACTGAAATTTTTTCAGACACATAAATCAACTCCATTCTTCTCTTAGTCGATCAACATGTGTTGCTATGTCTTGAGCAATTTTTTTCACAAGCCCAGCACTAGTATTGATTGTCCAACGTTCGTCTTTGCTTTCGCAATAGTTTCCCACATATTCTTCTAGATTCATCTCTACAGCTGGCTCGCTGCTGTATTTTGCTGTGCCTTTCCCTGCACAGAGTTTGTTGCATCCATCAATTGTGATAGTTGGAAATTTTTTCGCAAACTCTCTTTCTGCCTCATCTCCAGCTAAGAAGAGAGGGAGGCATATCGTCACAGTTTCATTAGGCCGTAAATGATGCAAGACCTCGAGTGTAGCGGCACGGGAGATGTTTCCACCAGAACAAGCTTCACCGCTACATGAGATTAGACCAACCTTTGGTCTGAATGCCATTAAGCAGACCCTCCATTTTCAATTATTAACTTCATAATATCATTGGAAAGAAGCCTTCCACCATTTCCTATATCGAGAACAGTTTCTGGTTTGTGTTCCTTGTTCTCTGCGAGGATCTTCGGTGTCATGATTTCCATGACTGGATTTCCCCCTGCATGTTTCACAAGTACTGATGCACATTTCTTCGGACATCCATCAATAGTATAGATATCCGATTCCAGTACAATATGTTTGGTTTCTTTGTCATCGGTCATCAACAATGGAAGACAGATGGTTGTGTACCTGTCAGAGTGTTTACCATCAGATATTAGGTATGTAGCTTCTCGAGCTACTGCACCAAATGCCTTTCCTATACCGCTACATGGAATTACTACTTTCTTCACTTTCTATTTCACCTTCTTTCCAATCTCTTCTTTCGCCTTTGCCAAAGCATGTGCAATATAATCAGATGCGTTTCTCAGTAGTTCAAGTTCGTCAATATCATCGGGTTCGATGCAATACAACCACCCTTTATCATACGGGCTTTCATTGATGAGCTCAGGACTGTCTTCGAGTGCACGATTTGATTCTACTATGGTACCTGATAGAGGGACAATGATTTCAACCATGATTTTTGTTGATTCCATTGCTCCAGCATCGTCAAACATATCCACATGAGTCCCGGGTTCAACAAGCTCCACAAAATACACATCAGACATCATCTGCTGGAGAAAATCTGATACTCCGACCCGTACACGGTCTCCTTCATCCCACACCCAGAAATCATTGTCAGAATACTTCAAGCCCTTAGCCACTCGCAGTGTGAACTTGTCGAATTTCTCTTCGAGATACTCGATTTCACGGGAAGGTTCTACTGCAAAAGTTGAGATTCTTTTGGGAGTTTTTTTATTCAACTCAGTCATTACAGCATCGATCATCTGTTTTACTTTTTCATCAAAGTCTTCCTCTGAGCCTACAATATCAGGGATGGAGAGAATTATAATATCATCACGTCCTCTTGCGATTGCTAGTTCTGACGAACACTTTGTTCCACAACCGTCAATACATATCACCTCTGATGTCCTATAATCTCGCATCTCACCGGGTCGTTCCTTGAAGAGCGCGCCTATACTCCCGATGACCAGACTGTCGAGTTCCTCTGAAAGCCTTTCTACAACCGCCCTCGAAACTCTTCCGCCGGGTCTGTCGTAACCTGCGCAGGGAAGGATGTACTTACGTGTCACTGAATTACACCTCACTTAGCTCGCTCAGTCTTGATCAGTTTTAGAATGTCTGATTTTAATGGAAAAGAGATAGCATCTTTTGGACACATCTTCTTGCATGCCTGGCAGAATACCACACAATTATACTGATTTTCAACATCGACCTTGGTTGGATTCTCAAGTGGTCTGTAGACTTTGTGCGGGCAGAACTTTATACAATCATACTCGCCATTGCATCCATCACACCTGTCAAGGTCTACGGAAGGCCACCAAGGTATCTTCTCGCGGTTAACACCCATGAAGGTCGTGCCTGAGCTTGGCTCATTCGATTTCATATCCATGTTTTCTCAGCTCCTGGGTTACCTTTTCAATAGCCTCATCAGTGGTCATGTCACGAACATCAATTGGTACCAAATCATTCTTGACATCCATTCCCCTCTTCGCAAATGCATCTCGAAAGAGCTTATACTGCATTACTGGTGCACAACCACCAATGAGGACCTTCTGGCCTTGATGTAGAACGTCTTCTAGGTAGCGATCGCCATCAGTTTCACAAAGCTGAGGGTGAATAATCCCATGTTGTACAGGAAGAACCATCCGTACCGTATTGATGAAATCCCAGATATCCATCTTAGCAAAGCCAGGACATTTTCCTGTACATACACACATGATGAATGCAGGTTTTTCTGAGCTCACTATGATCATCACCAGTTGATTAACTAATTATCGGATTATTTCGATATATCAGTTTTTCTATGAGGAGTTGCTCAGCTCACTTGTTGAGAGATATCATGTGTCAAACTGTCATGAATCACCGGGTTTTCTTCCGTAGAACTTTCGTCCTAGCCATAATGCCACATAGACAAGACCAACTAAAACTGGTACTTCTATGAGGGGACCAACGACTGCAGCTAGCGCTTGACCAGAACCAATACCAAACACTCCAATTGCAACGGCGATTGCTAGCTCGAAGTTATTACTTGCAGCAGTGAACGATATTGTTGCATTCTTATCGTATGGAAACTTCATGACGAATGAAACTCCAAATGATACTAAGAACATGATAATAAAGTAGACAAGAAGCGGAAGTGCGATTCTGAGAACGTCAAATGGAAGCGCAATAATTGTATCTCCCTTCAGAGAAAACATGACGACTATCGTAAAGAGCAGACCAATCAAAGCATACGGCCCGAGTTTTGGTGCAAATTCTGTGTCATACCATTCTTTTGACCGTTTTTTCATGAGACTGAACCTTGTGATGATGCCAGCCGCTAGTGGGATTCCAAGGAAAATAATAACACTCCATGCAACCTCAAGTATGGATACCTCAACAACTGAGCCGGCACCCGGTGATACAATGGATGAGAGATAAGTTACAAAAAACCAAGCCTCAGGACTGTACATGATTATTTGGAAGACAGAGTTGAGAGCAACGAGAACGGCACAAGACTCACTGCAACCCCCAGCCATCATGTTCCAGATCAACACCATTGCTATACAGCGTGCAAGGCCTACGAGGATAATTCCAGTTCGATAATCAGGAAGGTCTGCAAGGAATATCCATGCGAGTGTAAACATCAAGAATGGACCAATCAACCAGTTCAGAGTCAAAGAAACCCCGAACATCTTTTTCTCATGTTTAAGTTTTCCAAGCTCTTCGTACTTGACCTTAGCAAGGACAGGATACATCATCCAGAGCAAACCGATGGCAATAGGCACGGAAATAGTTCCAATGCTCCAATAATCCAAGACTTCTGATAGGCCAGGAACAAGATAGCCCAATAGGACTCCCAGAACCATAGCTAAGATAATCCATACTGGTAGAAATTTATCTAATGTGCTCAGACCAGTTATTGGATTGCCACCAACGCGATTACTAGGCTCAGTTGATTCATCCATAATTTCAGCTCCTAGAATCACTCACTTAGAAACTGTTTTAGAAAATCGGATAATCGCGATATTTAACTGTTTTCAACAGACGCCACGCGACGCCCAATATAATTTAGGAAAAGACTGATGAGGGCGGTTGACTGTTTGAGAGAATATGACTGATTCTTTTCTTTTCCGTTTTAATGAGCGATTGATGAAATATGGGGAGAATAAGATAGTGTCGGCCAAGGAAGCTGTTCAGAAGGTAGAAGCCGGAAGCATATTGCACCTTGCTGTTACTCATTCGGTTCCTTTTGGTCTCACTTATGAGTTGACAAGATCTTTTTGGAGCACTAAACCAAGATTCGAACTTATTACTTTGGGGGCAAGTGTGAATGTACAAGTTATGATGCGCGATTCGGGGTTCCTTAGGAAGTTGATTACCTCATATGCAGGAAATGTATATCCATCACCATCACCTGCATTGGTCTTTCAAGAGAATTATCGCACAGGAGAAGTTCTCGTTGAGAATTGGTCTTTACTTACTCTGATCCAACGGCTCATGGCTGGAGCCTTGAATCTGCCATTTCTACCCACAAATAGCCTAGGACTCAGTGGGATGGAAACAGAAAATATCGGATTTTCGATCGCTCATGTATCTAATCCATTTGAGGAGAGAGAACAGATAGTACTCAGCGCGCTAGTGCCAGACTATACCATAGTTCATGGATGGGCGGCTGATTCCAGTGGAAATGTGTTGGGGAGAGCACCACGTACAGAGAGCAATTTTGGTATATTATCTGCGCGCAAAGGTGTGATTGCTTCCGTGGATAGGATTGTCGATTATGATTATGTACGAAATCATCATGAAGATTTGTTAGCACCTGCCTCAAGAACTATTGCAGTTGTACATATGCCCTATGGGGCACATCCATCCCCATGCAGAGGCTATCCACCTGAGTGGGGATATGCTGAAGACGAGCAATTCCTTCTTGAGTTCCGTAAAGCAAGCAGGGACATGGTTGATCTTGATGCGTGGGCAAAGAGATGGGTGCTTGATGTTGATCATGAGAGATACTTGAGCAACCTTGGTGAAACTAGATTGAATGCTCTAATTGAAGGAGCTTCACCAGACGCATGGAGAGATGATTTTGAGAGAAGGAGGAGAGATATAGACATCAATGCCCTACCACTCCCAACTGAGCAGATGATTATCGCAATGGCAAAAATGTGTGTAGACAGGGTGCTCGAGAAAGGCTACAAGACCATCCTAGCAGGACAAGGCACATCTAATCTTGCTGCATGGATTGCAGACTATCAGCTTGCTGACAAAGGAGTCGATGTTGATTTAATGGCAGAGATAGGTTTCTACGGGTATACACCTCTTCCCCC
>JAEORI010000111.1 GCA_016840965.1 Candidatus Thorarchaeota archaeon
AAAGTTGGAATAAATTCTCATCAAAGATAGATGATCAAGAAGCATTGTACACCGAAACACGAGTCGACCTAAGAAACGTCAAGAATGAAATAAGAGAATCAGAGATGCCGTTAAAACTCTGGCAAAAAGTGGCAAAAGCACTGGCAGCTGTAGCAAGTGTATTCCTAGTGATATTTTTGGCATTATCCAGAGCAATGAGAGTAACCGAATAAAAAGACCTTCTATCTCTCGTTGTGATAGAGCATCCAACTTATATTACACACATGCGATTGCTTTTTCGGGAAAAATGGAGAGCCTATATGAAACTATACCTGAATCCATGAGAGAATTACTTCTTATGGCAGCCAATGAAATTCGCCATGCAAACAAAGTCATTGCATTTTCTCATATAGATGCAGATGGAATTTCAGCACTTGCCATTATTTCAATAATGCTGGAAAGAGAAGAGAAAGAATTTCAGTGGAATAATGTACACCAGATTAATTCAGAATCAATCATTCAAATTGAAAAAGACATAATAAATTACAAACCAGACTTGGTGATTTTCTCAGATTTTGGGACTGGACAAATAGAATTGTTGAAAACGCATGTAGCAAATATTGAGTGTGTAAAGTCTATTGTTATCCTCGACCATCACCTACCTCCAAACAATGATACAGACACATCAAATCAAATTGAATATTCGAATATAATTGAAGTCAACCCTTGGCATCACGGATTGAGCGGAAGCTACGATCTCTCTGGAGCTGGGACTGCGTTTCTGTTAGCGCTTTTTGTTTCATCAAAGAATGTTGACCTTTCAGAACTCGCCATTGTGGGAGCAACAGGCGACCTCCAGGACTACTATGGAAGAGGCTTTACAGGTCTAAATAAAGAGATTGTCGAGCTCGGGAAAGCTGTTGGTTATTTGGAAGTCGTTCGAGACCTGACGTTCTTTGGCATTCATACTCGACCGTTACCATATCTCCTCCAATATGCAACCGACCCCTATCTTCCAGGTCTTACCGGAGTTGAGGAAGCATGCTATGCATTCTTTCAGGACCGAAACATTGAGTTAAAATCAGGGGATGAGTGGAGGACATGGGTGGATTTGGAACCTGCTGAGAAGCAGCGAGCTGTTCAAGGCATCATTCAAGTTTTGTTGGAGCATTACGAAAATCCAAGTATTGCTCAAGGGATAATTGGTGACACAATTGTTCTCACTCAAAGACCACCAAAAACAGAGATGCGTAGTGCAATGGAATTCTCAACACTTCTTAATGCCTGCGGGAGAAATAGGCGTCCAGAGGTTGGTGTGAGAGTTTGCATGAGAGACACCGAAGCTTTTACAGAGGGAACTACACTTCTTCAGCAGCATAGAGCAAACTTGGCAAGCGCACTTCGTAGACTCGAAGATGATGGATTCAAAGAAATGCAAGGCATGTACGTGGTTGATGATCCGCAGACCCCAGACACAATAATTGGAATTGTTATTGGGATGGCGCAAGGATCAATGATAATCCCTATCGATAAGCCAGTTGTTGGAGTTAGCACAAACACAACAGAGGATAGTCCACTAGCCAAATTATCCGGAAGAGCTCACAAACAACTTGTTGAAATAGGCGTTAATCTGAAAGAAGCGTTTGTTGAGGTTGCGAATATTCTCAATGAACAAAATGGAACTCTTATTGCTGAAGCAGGAGGACATCCTATGGCCGCTGGTGCATTTATACAAAAGTCACATTTGAATCAGTTTTTGAGCTTAGCTTCGAAAACACTAGCAAAACAACTTGAAAAGCGAGAATAAAAAAAAAGACTGCTGGGGGCTGCAAGCCCCCAATCCTAGCTACTTGGAACTAATAGTCCTCAGATGTCAATGAGGCACCAATTATACCAGGTATAAAGAGTAGAGCAAACGCAACACCAATATCTATGGCCATGGTTCTGGCGATTGCCAACATTGCTGAAAAGTCTGTGATACCTCCAAGGCTATTCAAAACGAAGTAGCCTATGAAGAACAGAACCATTGCAATGATTGAAACGAAGAGCATTCTGACTCCACTCTTGGAAATCAGTCCGGCAATGAAGCCAGCGACACCAAGCGCAACCAGGGGAGAATAGATACCTCCCATGGCTGAAGAATAAGGTACTAGTAATGCTCCGAAGAGGACAGCACCTCTTGTTAATAGAGCATCCTGAATATCAGGTGAATTAATTATTTGGTCTTGAATAACGTCCCAAGTTAAACCAAGAATTTGGAATGCACCAATAAGTATTGCAGCAACTAGTGCAATAAGAAGTGCAAGGATTGTTCTGAACATTGTATATTACACGTCCTTAGGTCTGAAAAGACTCATCATTACCAGATTAATCAATGGCTTTTATATTTCGTGGCAATACAGAATGTCAATATATCGCCCAATATTACCTGTATCTTATCTCTCATCCATTATTTGGAGGATTTTATCACGCACTGATAGAATAAGATCAACAATTCTCTGATTAGCTATGTCATCTGGAAGATTATCTGGGTGAAACCAGCCAACTTCCCCATCCTTTGTTTCAGCTTTTATCTGGTCTGTGAGTGCGCGTGCAAGATAATGATTCAAAAGAAAGTGGAACTCAATTTTTCCGAGTGAATCCGTTGTAATTAGATCCGCCGTACTTACAAATTCCAAAACCTTGCATTTTACTCCAGTTTCCTCTTCAACTTCGCGGATTACAGATGTCTCTTGTGTTTCACCAAGCTCGACACCACCGCCAGGAATACTCCAAAATCCTTTGCGAGGATCTTTATCACGTCTTGCTAGAAGAACACCTTTTGGACCTACGACAATCGCTCCTACTCCAGGAACGGGGAGTGAAGGATATCTTCTTTCGTTCATCTATTACATCCCATTATGTTACTGCAAGACCAGCGGGCATGTTAATTTTTGTGCCGCATGATTTGCAGATTGTGCTTTGGTAAATATCAAATCCATTAACTTCATCATATGGAAATCTAAATTCAGTTTCACACGTACTGCAGCGAATCTTTACATACCCTCGTAACTCGAACACTACTCTCCATGCGTTTCGTGCATATTCTAATTTCCCCTCTTTATCATATTCACTTGCCAAAGCTACCCATGGCGAAGCGGCACCAGGATCAGCTTTGGTCCATTGAATTAGACATTCAATGTATTTATCACTCATACCAAGAAGAGGATATGTTCCGCAAAGACCCCTCCAGGATTCGGGATTTTTCCCTAGCTCAGCTTCAGCCCGAGTAAGGTAGTGTTCAGACATCTTGGAATCTCGTGCCAAATAAGCAAGCACAGCAAGACGTGATAATGCTTCAATATTTGCTGGATCATCTTCAACAACGCGCTTGAAACACTCTATGGCACCATCATGCTCACCTGATAGGAATCGAAGCTCACCTAGGAGTATTTGTGCTCTATAATCATTAGAGTCAACAATATTCGCATATCCCACGAACGGAGCTGCCTCAAAAGAGCGATGTTGTATGAGTAATAGGTAAGCATAGTTGGATATAGCAGCCATAAGGGGAGGACTGAGTCGGTGGACTTCAGCCCATTCCTCTGTCGCAGCGGTAAAATCACCTAGCCGATAGAGAGTCAGGGCATAAAGTGCTCTCAGTTCTATTTCATCAGGAAAGAGTTCAACAGCAGGGCGAAGATGTTCCAGTGCTTCTTTATATTCATTTTTTCTGTACAGAATTCTTGCTAGGTCCAACCAAACTTCTGGTTCTGAGGAGTCTAGTCGATGAGCTTCTCGAATCCGGTCTTCAGCGTGATCAATTTTGCCAAGTGCCCAAAGAGCCCTTCCTAAGAATAATTCAATAACACAATGTGATTCTACAAGTTCATCAGCTTGTTCAAGAACCTTTACTGCTTCCTTTGGCATTTCAGCTTGAACATATGCCATTCCCAGACAAACAAGAGCATCAACATTCTCATCATCATCCTCAACTACTGGCTCGAGCACATCTATTGCATCTTGAGGACGCCCTTCATCAAGAGCCTTCATTGCTGATTTGATGACATCTTTTGACAAGCTGGTACTAACCTTCTTACTAAGTGTCGTTTGTCAGTGAAGATTATCTTATCTTTCGCGACGTTTGTTAGCGCACATCTGTATTATAAGTAACATGTGATATGGCAAAAATGATGACCGAGAAAGAGTATGCGACCCCTTTCACTATGCTTCATGCAGTGAGTCTTCTTGGACAAAGGAGTCGTCTTGATAAGTTTGATCAAGCTATTCAAAGAGTTGTCAAAAAAGGAGATTATGTTGTAGATATCGGGACAGGATCTGGAATTCTTGCAATTCTTGCCGCAAAAGCAGGAGCAGGTCTTGTAACTGCTATAGATGTTAACCTAGAATCTCTACAGTATGCTAGGAAAGCGGCTGCTATGAATGATGTGGAACAAATCATCGATTTTTTCGAAGGGACTTATTCGGATTTCATTCCTGACAAAAAAGCAGACATTGTGATTTGCGAGATGCTGTCATCAATGATGCTTATTGAACAACAAATACCTGCGAGCAGCCATGCTGTAGAGAAGATTTTGAAACCAGATGGATTGATTCTTCCTCAAGAAATCACAGTCTACATGGTACCAGTTGAATGCCCCATAATTTGGAACAGGTTCCAATATAATAATCTCAAATTTCCACAGGTATCTCAAACGGTACCTTCGGATTTAGCTAGAGACCTAGCTGACATGCAGGTTTTGGAAACCTTTGATTTGATAAATTTGAAAGTGAATACAATGGTAGACAGAACTTTGCATTTTACAATGGTTGACAAGGGTACAATTCACGGATTAGTAGGTGTATTCGAATCCACGCTGTATGAAAACATTGTCCTCAATATGGAGGACGGATGGAAACAGCTATTCATTCCTTTGCCTAAAACAATTGATGTGTCTGCTGATGACAGCATCATTGTAAGAATACGTTACCAACCAGGAAAATATGACTCACTCAGAATTGAACTAAAATAAATTCAACCAGATGCTTTTCGTTCCATAGGTTGGGATCGATCTAATTCAAAAACTACAGGATTCTTAGGATCCGGGCAGGCGTGGAGCTCCTTGCACTGGTCTTCAGCCCATGGGAAATAGGCATTATGCATCATTGCATAGACAACTGGCAACATTGTGAACAAAGCATTAATGCAGATGTCCCCTTTGACACCAAAGTGGTCAAATTCAATTATGTCACCCACTTTGTGACCAATAGCGCAGTATCCTTTTTGGCTTATCACCCGAGCGATTATTTTACGAGGTTCTTTTCCAACACATTTGTTATTGTCTGTCATTATGGTTCAAAGTGCAAGAGTCGATGTGCTCCCTATTACTGTTACTGGTCATATTGGTATGAACATCTTTTTATCATAGTCTGAAAGTCGTCGTTACCTCGGTGGTTGTCAATTATGGAACTAAAAGGCGCACTTTGCTATGTACTTGATTTTGATGACATCTACAATTATGCATATCAAACTGCAGCAAGAGTAAAAGAGTCTGGATGGAAACCGGACTCCATTGTGGGAATAGCACGAGGTGGATGGGTTCATGCAAGAATTCAGTGTGACCTTCTTGGCGTGAAGGATTTGTTCTCTGTTAAGATTGACCACTGGGGCGTGACAGCAACAAAGGATGGCAAAGCCAAGCTTACTTGTCCACTCACAGGAGATGTTGTTGGAAAACGTGTGCTTGTTGTTGATGACATTACAGACACAGGTGAGAGCCTAACTATGGCAGTCAATCATGTCAAAGAGTGCGGGCCCTCAGATGTGAGAAGTGCAACTTTGATGCACATCGCTGGATCCAAATTCGTGCCAGATTATTTTGGTGTGGAGGTCGCGTGGGCTTGGGAGATATGGCCATGGAACTTCTATGAAGATTTGACTGCACTCATCACTAAAATCTTCGATAGTGAAAATGTTGAAGAAATGACCACCCAGGAGCTAAAGAAGCATCTTCGGGAGTACAACAACATTGTACTATCTGATGACCAACTTTCGAAACTTAAGGCACACATGGGATACCTAGGCAGAATCAAATATCCCCTCGATAAAGCTTGGAAGATGATGAAATAAGGTGGATATGAAATGGCGTTTGAAGCAAAACTTTCCGTAGTACCAATAGATAGGAGTAAGTCAGCGGAACTAGATAAAATTCTACCAATCGAGATTGGCATGTTTGGTGGTTCCGGGAATTATGATTCGGATGTTATTGAGAATCCAATAGAGGTTAAGGTGTTCACGCCTTATGGTGCGCCATCTGATAACTTCATTCTGGGAACTGTCAAAGGTAGATCATTTGCCTTTCTTGCAAGGCATGCAAGAGGGCACACAATTGCTCCTCACATGATAAACTATAGAGCAAATATTTGGGGAATGAAAGCTCTAGGTGTAAAACGAATTATTAGTCCAGCAGCTTGCGGAAGTCTTCAACCAAAGAAAATCAAATTGGGTGAATTTGTAATCGCCGACCAACTCTTTGATAGGACCTTTGGAGTTCGAAAAGACACATTCTTTGAAACAGGAACAATTGCACATTTGCCATTTGGAGAACCATTCTGCTCAGAATTAAGAAAAGTAGCAGTCGATACTGCTGAAGAGATTGGATACAAAGTTCACGGGAAGGGGACTTATGTTTGTATTAATGGACCTAGATTCTCAACAGCAGCTGAATCAATGTTCTATCATAATCAAGGGTGGGATGTAATCGGAATGACAGCTTACCCAGAAGCAGCACTAGCGCGTGAAGCTGGAATATGCTTCGTAAATATATCGATGCCAACTGATTACGATGTCCACGGAGAAGAACATGTGACTCATGCAATGGTACTCAAGACTATGTCCGAGAATGTTGAGAGAGTTAGAAAACTGACTTTTGAGATGATATCAAACATTCCTAAAGACGCAGGTTGTGACTGCCAAACTGCAATGAAAAACGGTCTCTTCTAATTGTCAACCCAATAATTCCTGTTTTCGAATATGACCGAAGAAAACAAAGCGCACCATTTTCTATAGGAAGATGGCGACCTAGGAATGAGATTAGCTATTGCTCAGATGGAGCCGGTGCTCCTTGATTTAGATGAGAATCTCTCGCGATTAAAGAAACTCCTCCAAGAAGCTGAAAACAATCATGTTGATGTTCTAGTTTTACCTGAGCTTTGTAATTCAGGCTATGTCTTCGAGAGCCCGGAAGAAGCGGGGTCTGTCGCTGAAGAGATCCCTTCAGGTGAGTTCTCGAAATTACTAATTTCATGGTCAAACCAAGATCGTCTTATTGTTGCTGGAATTTGTGAATCTACACCTCAAGGACTCTATAACTCAGCTGCAGTCTTTGCACAAGGCAAGCATATAGTCACGTATAGAAAGATTCACCTTTTCCTAAATGAGAAGGACTGGTTTAAACCAGGCACCAAAGAACCTCCAGTTGTTGAGTTCAAGGGGGCAAGGCTTGGTGTGATGGTATGTTTTGATTGGGCTTTCCCGGAAATAGCTAGAGTGCTGACCCTCAAAGGAGCTCAAATAATCTTGCATCCAGCTAATCTTGTTCTACCTTATTGCCAAGATGCGATGATTACACGGTCAATTGAAAATTCGGTTTTTACCGCTACTGCGAATCGAACTGGTACCGAAAGAGGTGTGGAGTTCTCTGGGAATTCACAGATTACAAATACAGTTGGAAAGAGACTTGCAACACTAAATAGAGAACAAACTGGAATTTCATTTGTTGATATTCAACCTCAAGATGCAGATAACAAGATGATCACAGTTCGCAATCATATCATCAATGACAGACGACCAGAACTCTATACTCGACTTACTAAGATTGGCTGAGTCTACTTGGAGCTTTCCCTTCCCATTCCTTAACTGGGTATTTGATTGAGTTTTGTTTCATTTTTTTCACAATTGCCATTGTTGGGTCGATACCTGCTTTGTCACAGATCCGAAGTAAATAGACCATCACATCTGCAATTTCACCAGCTAGAGCTTCTTTGAACTTCTCGGTTTCCAGAGCTTCCAGAACCTCCTCATCAGATTTCCATTGGAACAGCTCAAGAAGTTCACCCATTTCAATTGACGCTGAAACAGCCAACGCTGATGGTTTGTTATATTGCTCCCAATTTCTCTCTTGAACAAATTCACGGATAAGTGAGATGAGCTCATCTAGCGTCGGTACGCCATCACCCATTTTAAACACCCTATTATCGCTTTGGAGGAGCAAAGTTTCTCTGAATTACCCACAGGGAATAAATTGAGAACACTGCTAGAACCATCGCTAAGCTGATTATGGGCGTGTCAAGACCAGGAATAATAGATCGTAGAAAGAACATCCAACTGAACGTATCGATAGTCGCAAATGCAATCAACAGAATAACAACGATCACATTCGTC
>JAEORI010000112.1 GCA_016840965.1 Candidatus Thorarchaeota archaeon
CAATTCCCATCGCTGTCTTATCTGAGTCTATTGAGTATGAGATGAATAGTAGAGCAGTAGAATTTGATGTCTATGATGAAGAAGCTAGGAAATACCGGCAATATGTAGCACGACAAAAGGCACTGCGAGAACTAGAAAAAAGAAAATTACTAGCTCTTGCATCAGGTCAAAGAGTATCGTTCTTTAGGTAGACAAAGGTAGCGCCCTAACACTGATAATATATTCTCCCTCTAATTACAAAACTGGTTGTGCCTCTTTCTTTTTTTCTTCTGATTTGAGAAAATCTAATTCAACTATCAGACAAGAGCCATGGTCTCTTTTCGGTCTTGAGGAACTCGTCTGAACAACTGGATATGTGGAATGAGTGCTGTGATTATCTTGTTCTCCGCTTTTTTCAAATGCTCCAAGAAGGTCGTTCTCGATATTTTCTCTTTTGATGCGATAGTCTGAAGGTCTGAACCTCTTGGAAATCTAAAGTATCCCTGTGCATATGCTGTTAAGAGAGCATGAACCTGTTTGTCTGTCAATCCCGAGAACAACGCATCCGTTGTGAGTGTTAGCGAACTTGCAATGTAACCATCGAATGGTTTCTTTCTAAGTATCTCCACCTCAAACCCATCTTCCCCTAATCTACTAAGAAGTGTCTTGACATTATCATGTCTAAAACCAATCAATCTAAGGTATTCCCATCCCTCTTCGTAGGCTATTGGCGGTATCAAGAGAAGGGTTGGATCTTTGAGGTAGTTTTGCACTGTACCTTTACCCCCACATGCACACATCCGAGTGATGACGTGTGCGTTTCCACCATTGTGTATCTCATCAATTATCTCAACAGCTTTTGTAAAATCCTCTCGTATTTCATCATAATCTTCTTGTTTTTGTAAGATCAACTCTATAATATCATACTCGTCATTACACCATTGAAAGATTTTAGCTGAAGGGTGGTTTTCAGTTATTTGACTAAACGGGCTCTGATATCTTACCCTGAAAACAATCTCGAATAATGCCATACTCTATCTGCTAGCATTTAACATATATGAACTCTACCGACATGTGTCGGTAGAACTCTGATTAATTGAGTTCTTTATTGAAGTGCAAATTTTTGAGAAAGCATTTCTCACAAAATTCTCTAATAATTTGCATTTCATCAGTTTTTGAGCCAGCTTTAAGGTTCTTAGTACTAGTAATGAATCACAGTAAGGGACCATCAAATCAATGCTTTCCTGAGCTCAGTAATTTTTATTCTAAAATGACAAATATCTGAAATAGTTCCAAATTTGCATCTTAGATAAATGGTTATAGGCAAATTTGTCGTTTAATACAACGAAATAATCGGAACACCAGGAAATCTTGCCTATATTTCTGGACACCCGAAACTTCTGTTTATTATGGAGGTTCAGTTATTGTGTTAGATGACAAGTTTAGAAACCTACATCTCTCTAATTCAGCAATTATTCTTGAAAAGCCTCCTGGTCCTCAATCGAAAGAAATGTTACAAAAACAAGACTACGCTGAAAGTGCAGCAGTATCATATCCGAAGGCAATTCCAGTAGCTTTTTCAGAGGGGAAAGGTGCAACTCTAAAAGATGTTGATGGAAATGTCTACATCGACTTTTTTGCAGGTGCTGGAGTTTTAAACGTAGGGCATTGTAATCCTGAGATTGTCGAAGCGGCAAGGGAGCAGATGGGGAAACTAACTCATACTCTAGATTTTCCAACACCTATTCGGATGGAACTTATAGATGAACTACTTTCAGTTCTGCCATCTAAATTGAGGAATATCGCTAAGCTTCTCTTTGTTGCTCCAACAGGTTCGGATGCAGTTGAATCAGCGATGAAGCTAGCCAAGTTCAATACTGGTCGTATTGGAATGATATCATTTGAAGGTGCGTACCACGGAATGACTGCTGGCGCAATAACCTTGACAGCAAACAAATCATTGAAGCAAAGCCTAATGCCAATGATTCCTGAGGTGCACTTCTTACCTTATGCGTATTGCTACCGTTGCCCTTTTGGGAGAGAATATTCTGATTGCAGTCTTGAATGCGCTAATTATATTGAACATGTGTTGGAGGACCCGAAGTCTGGAGTTGTTGACCCAGCAGCTATTATTATAGAGGCCGTTCAAGGAGAAGCAGGATCACTTCCAGGACCTGATGAATTTCTCAAAGAAGTCAAAAGAATTTCAACTGAATATTGCGTCCTTCTCATTGTAGATGAAATTCAAGCAGGCATGAGTAGAACTGGCAAGATGTGGGCTTTCCAACATTCAGGTATTATTCCTGATATAATGACAGTTTCGAAAGGAATTGGAGGAGGCCTTCCATTGTCAGCCTTAGTTTTCGATGAAAAGCTTGATACTTGGGAAAAAGGTGCGCATGTAGGAACATTCAGAGGCAATGTTGTTGCATTAGCAGCTGGAGTTGCGACATTAAAATTCATCAAAAAACACAAGCTATGGAACCATGCTGCGAGGCTGAGTGAGGAGGTTTTCCTTCCACGACTCGAAGAATTAAAAGAGGAAAGCAGGTTCATCGGGGACGTTCGTGGAAAAGGACTGATGTTAGGTATTGAATTCGTGAAGGATAAGAAGAGCAAGAAACCTTGGACTGAATTTGCTAAGGAGATTCGGACGGCATGCTATCAAAGAGGACTCATAGTAGAGATTGGAGGTCACTTCTCCAACGTTGTTCGATTTATGCCTCCGCTTGTGTTAACAAAGGAACTTGCAGAAGCTGGACTAGATATATTCACAGACTCTTTAAGAGAAGTTGAAGATGCCAACAAAAGTACTGAATTTCCTGCAGTGGCGTCCCATCTAAGTTGAACTCATCTCTGTTTCATTTCTGAGAACTTTACCTGGGAAAACATCAAACTGTGTGCCATCATCTACTACAATCTCTCCATTAACAATCACATAGTGTATTCCTATTGGAAACTGATGAGGGTTGACAAAAGTGGATTTATCTCGAATCTTTTCCGGGTCGAATACAACTATATCCGCCAAGAACCCTTCTCGTATCAGGCCTCGGTTCATAAGTCCAAGCGTTTCTGCTGGAAGTCCAGTCATTTTCCAGATAGCCTCATCCAAAGTCAATAATCTTTCTTCTCTAACGTATTTCCTAAGGACTCTAGGATATGTTCCATAGGATCGAGGATGCGGCTTAATGTTGCTGAAAACTCCACTCGGAGATATACCCCATCCATCAGTCGCTATCATTGTGTGCTTGTCTTTCATTATACGTCGAATATCTTCTTCGCCCATGCTCTCGATAGTCATGGAAACCTCTCCTGCTTCATCAAGTAGAATTTTGAAGAGCAGTGTGAAGTAGTCTGAGTACCCGCGTTCCTCCCCTATTTGTTGTAGGCTTTTCCCTTGATCGCTCCTCCACTTGCCAGTCTTCACAGATGCTATATAGATGCCATCCCATCCTACTTCCTTGATTATGTTCTCCCATCCCTCAACTCCACCACCAACATCTCTTGTAATCTGCACTTGAGAAGTCGGAGATTCTAGATGATCAAGGAGTATCTCCATTCCCCCTTCATGAACCCATGGAGGTAGTACGGAAATTAATGATGTCATCCCGCGATTATAGGGGTACTGATCACACGTTATTCGAATACCACGACTATTCGCTCTCGCAATAAGCCTGAGAGTAACTTTGCTAGTTCCCCAATAGGGTTTTCCAGCTATTTTATGGTGTGAAATCTGTCCTCTTCTACAGCCCGATCTCTCCACAATGTGAATTAGCTCTTTAACAGCTTGGACTACTGTTGCTCCCTCTCCCCTGATGTGAGAAACATATATCCCGTTGTATTCTTTTACAACTCTTGCCAACTCAATGATCTCTTCAGCTGATGCAAACACCTGTGGAGCATAAAATAGCCCTGTACTTAGTCCGAAAGCTCCAGCCTGCATTGCTTCTGCGACATAGGCTTTCATATTTGCTAACTCTTTCATTGTAGGTTTCCGGTTCTCAACTGCTGGACCCCCCGCGATTCTAACAGTTCCAAAACCAACAAGTGGGACTAAATTGATTGGTGTTCCCGTCTTTTCTAATACATCAAGGTATTCTCGAAAACTACGCCATGTGATTTTCAGTTTTTGTCCAGGAGGTGAAAAGATATCAAACTCTTTCTGGATAAGATCGAGTGTATCATCGTTGATTGGAGCAAGAGAAGAACCGCAGTTACCAATAACAGATGTAGTAACACCCTGTCTTATCATTGACTCGAGTCTATTATCAAAAGGTACACTCGTGTCGGAATGACTGTGAATGTCAATGAATCCTGGGCAAATAATCGATCCTTTTGCATCAAGAATAACTTTGGCATCAACCGAACTGTCTAACTCGATATGAGTGATTCTGCCATCATTTACACATACATCAGCTTTGAATGGCTTACGTCCTGAGCCATCCACTATCGTTCCATTTTGAATGAAGAGATCAATCTCTTCGGTCATCTGCCATCTCTCCAATGAGCAGAATAGATTCACCTTAAAGATGCCAAAAGATTACTACTATAGTTCTGCAATTACTTACATTAATGCTGGAATGAGAGTTGGAGTCCTTACTCCTCCAAAAAACCTCTTTCCAGCTTACACTGCATTTCTAATCTCTTAAACATTCTTAAGCGGTGCAACCCACTTGAATACTCTTGTTGGATCACTGAAGAGGATTAATCGAGAGGAATCTTTCAGCATAACACCCTGTAAATTACTTTGATACCTGCTCCAGAAAAGGTCCATGCTACAAACTATTTATGCCAGAAATAAAACTCACGTAGAAAATTCTTCTCATTGACTTCCTCGAACTTTACGATGTGAACCTCGATGTCTCAGATAATCAAACAGAACAAGCTCATCCTTAGTGCCCTCGTCATTACAATAGTACTAGCTGGCATGACTTTTGGAAATCTATCACATCCACCTATAACAGTGGGTATACAGACAGTAAATGGAACCACATTCAACTTCGCTGACTATCCAGCACTCAATCATGAACAGATAGCGATAATCAACTACTTCAACCGTCTTGTGACTGGGCAAGCAGTCAACTCATGGGCTGGTTGGAATGCTGAGAATTACCGTTGGGCGCTCCAATACGTCAGTGCATTTCTCGCATACACATTTGCTGCCTTCAGCGAAACAGTATCAGGCTACAGAACTTCTCTCTATGAGGACTTTGCATTCTCACAGATTCTGAGAATGAATACAACAATTGCTGAATATGGAAACAACTCCATGGAGTACTATGAATGGGTTTCAATTCCTGGTTTTACAGACTACTACTATCCCAATGCAACACATCCAGATGCTAATGATGTTTACACAGGAGGTTTCAGAGGGCCTGCCAACATCATGTGGACCGGACACTATGCCCTGATGATGGCACTTTATGAGAGAAACTTCAATACGGGGTCCGTTGTTGATGAGCTTAGCGAGTACATCAATGACTGGGAGGCTTCTGTCACAACCGACGGTTTTGGTACTCCGAAACCCGGAGGAATTTGGGGCACAGGACTAATTCCATGTGAACCATATATCGTGTTTGTCCAATGCAACAGTATTCCTATCTATACAACTGAGCTCTATGATAATCTGTATGAAACCAACTATATGGAGAGCGGAATGTGGAACTATGGGCTCTCCTTCATTGATGATAATATAACCGATGACTATGGTCTTTACACAAATGGTTACTTTGTACAAAAACCAGTGGGCGGAGGACCCAATGCAGAACTTCTGCCTCAGGAGATACCCGGCAAAGCTGTTGACCATCTTGTCGGAGGGCCGAGCCTTAACTCATATGGCACAGCTTGGGCACTGACATTTCTTGAGTACACGATTCCTGATACTACCATTCCAAAATACCCCACTTTCATTGATGCATATAGCAGGGACCTTTCCGGTGATATGATGTACATGCTTGGTTCATACAACCGTCCCACATCGTTCGGTGATGTATTTGGAATACTTGGCACATTATTCACCATGACCCTAGCAAACCAGAGGGGCGATTATAACACTAGAAACCGTCTCCTAAACCTACTACAAGATATGGTAAATGCTGTGTGGTCACCAGATGGAAGAGAGATGTATTATGATGCGTCTTCATTAGATTCATTTCTTTCAGGGGTGCTTTCTGGGTTCTCTGTTTGGTCAACATTGCCAGTAACAGTACGAGATCTTGCAGATGCTCGTCCAACAGAGTTCTGGAATTATCCTTACATAAGTGACGCAGATGATGACAATATCTGGGTCTATCAAGCACAGTGGGATCCTGATAAGTCAGGATTTATTCTAAACATCGAAGTCGACAGTCCTGCTCAATTGACATTCAGTAATTTCCACGATGTACCAACTGCGCACTCTGGAGGTGCATCAATGGGCGAACTCCTAGCAGGTTCTGGCGGGGATTATATTTTGACACTCCAACCAGGGATATACCAATTGGTAATTATGGAGGGGGCTTAAAGATGAAAGAAAAGCTCAGAATACAACACTGGACAGACGCATTTATGACAATCATTATTGGACTGGTCGGCGCTGCGATTTTTTCCATAGTCCATGCTATACCTATGCCCTATACTATGGTCTCTCTATTGAAGTTTGGTTTCTCTCCAGCCCTCGCCATTATCGCACTGGTTGGAGGGACTCGAGGACCTCTTGCAGGATTCCTAACAGGCTACTTTGGAATGGTCACTTACGATTTGCTGTTCTTCAATACAGTTGTCATTCTGACACTTCCTGCTATGGCTTATGGCATTCTAGGACTGATTGTCGGATTAGCATCTTATGACCTTTCAAATGGCCAATCACTTGGTAAACTATCTCTCTTATCAGCCATCGGACTAGTTCTAACTGCGCTACTCCTTGTCGCAATTGGTCTGTTTATCGGAAACACCTCCGTTCTAGCTGAACTTGGATTTGTGATGCTTCCTCTACTCACAACCGGGTTGCCATCTGTCATTTTATTGACCCCAATCCTAGCTCGACTTTGGTTAGTTGCTAGCCAGAGAATCAACATTCCATTGTAGTCTTCAGAGTATTGAATGGTGAATTGGTCGGTAAGTGAATCAAATATTGTCCAAGAACCTAGAACACGTGTTCTAAGGAAAATAGAAATCTCCGAGCAGACTTATAGGCTACCTTTTAGAAAGTTAGTGCCAATCAACAAACTATGGAGGCATGAAACGATTGGTATTCAACCCTCTTGGTCCAGATTTAGCATGGATTTGGGATATTGTGGCAATGATAATCTCAATATTCGCGGTCATGCTAGTAGTACTGGTTAATGGTGCTATACAGAAGAGTGGGAAACTCTCTTCAGATGTAACAAGAAAGATTGTGCACATCTTTGCTGCGCCTGTTTTTCTATTGACATGGTATCTCTATTCCGGAGAAGTCCTCAGCCGTTACATAGCTATGATTGTGCCCATCCTTTTCGTGTTCCTTGTCATAGGAATCGGTAGTGGAAAAGTAAAGAATGAGGCTTTTGTCGCATCTATGTCACGCTCAGGGGATCCCCGCGAGCTACTGAGAGGAACACTATACTATGCCATCATGATTGTCATAGTCACTGTTCTTTGGTTCTATGTCCCTGCAAACCCGATGGCTTTTGTTATTCTAGGCTGCCTAGCTGGTGGCGACGGTCTTGCAGATGTGATAGGACGAAAATATGGTGGAGACCGCAAGTTTGGAATAGGCGGTGCAGAGAAGACCATTGCAGGGTCCATTGGAATGTTTCTTGGATCATTCCTGTTTAGCTACATCCTGATTGCAATCTTCTCTCTGGAGTTCGCAGTATTCAACCTAGTAACACTTCTCTTACCAATTCTTGTAATCAGTCTGGTCGCTACATTCGTGGAGGCTATCTCACCTCCTAATCTAGACAACTGGACTGTTCCAATTGTAGTGATTGTTATAGTGGCTCTTTTCATCTATTTGGTTCCAGCTTGGTGGCCATTCTCTTTACTTACAATATAGAATCTAGTAGGTGACAGATGTATGGGAAAAGACCTCACAGTTATCAAACGGGGTGGTTCTCTACTGACAGACAAGTTGAAACCGTATAAGGCAAGAGAATCTGTCATCAAGTCTACAGCACATGAAATCAAATCTTGTATAGACGAA
>JAEORI010000113.1 GCA_016840965.1 Candidatus Thorarchaeota archaeon
GATGGACGAGCTGTAGTTCGCATTCCCTCCCGATTCATTGCTTTCCGTGCTTTGGCTGATTCCTTTCTCAATTTTGCAGTGTAAGGAGATACTGCATTCTGAGTGTCAATACGACTCATGTAAATACGTTTTATGCGGTTGAAACGGTCCGTAAACAAACTCAGAAAATCTTCAACTGTTCCCTCAGAACCCACCAAAGCCTGTTCAGGGTTTTTCTCCAAGCGATAATCCCAAGTGATTCCCTCGATAAGAGATTCAACATATGATTTTGATAAGACTTGAGGAAGTTCTCCACCAGTTTCGACATGTAGTACGGTTTCAACTGCATTCATTGGTGACTCTTGACTTAGTATGTACTCTAATGCTTCAGGTGTTATTTGGAATCCAGACTCTATTAACAGTCTAAGTACATTGCGTCTAACACTGGATGTCAATGGGTCATCGAATGATGAGATACATACTTCTCGTTTTAAACGTCTTCCATTCCACTGCGCAAAATTCGATGTGCGGGAAACGTAATAAGCATCTATCCAGACCGATTGTTCGACTTCCTTCTCCAGGTGAAGAGATTATGGTTATCACAAGGACATTACAGCAAACTGGCGGAAAAACAGGAAGTTCATTTCTGATAATATTGCCAAAGGACTGGGTAGTCAAACAGAAATTGAGTAGAGGCGATCCTGTATTCATTGCTGAACGTGAAGACGGGTGTTTGATTATCGATCCTCGTTTTGCTAAAACTGGAGAGCCAAGAACTACGACAGCAAAGATTGAACAAAATCTACGTTGGGAGATAACAAGTAGATACCTACTTGGTTTTGATGAAATTCGTATTGTGAGTAAAGATGCTATCACAAATAGTCAACGAGATGAATTGAAACGCATAATCAAGCGGTTTGTGGCTCTGGAAATAACTGAAGATGATGATGATCAAATTGTATTACGATGTCTTGTCGATCCATCAACACTTCCTGTGAATACCGCAATGCGGAGGATGCATCAAATTACTTCTAGGATGATTAACGATTCACTGAAAGCATACTTTGCTGGAAATAGTGAGGCCGCAGAAGAGGTGGTTCAGCGTGATGAAGAGGTTGATCGACTTTTCTTTTTGATTGTTAGAGAACTCAGATCTGCAATACAATATCCCAGAATGAGTGAGGCAATGAAACTTACTCCTGTAAAAGCTCTTGACTTCCGTCTAGCTGTGCAATACATTGAACGAATCGCAGATTTGGCGGTGGATATTGCAAGGCGAGTTGATGAACCAATTGACATTTCTCTGATTAAGAAAATCGAACCAATCGTCACAGATGTGCTCGAAATGCTTTCAGATGCTGTAATGAACCTGTTCAAATTCGATCCGAAAAAGGTGTCTTCTGTTATCAATGCAGAAGATCGACTGATATCCAAGACCACAAAGCTTAGACAGCATATCGTTGCCTCTCCAAATGGACAGCCACAGACCCAAGTCTTAGTAGTGGATAGTCTTCTGAGAATGGGTGAGGCTGCAAAGGATATAGTGGACTTGGCTTTGCCGCTACATGACTAGAGGAATGAAAATGACACAGAAGCTATTTGGCACATCAGGTATTCGTGGTTCTATCGTTGACAAGTCAACTCCAGACCTTGCCCTTGGACTTGGTAGGGCACTCGGCTCTTTTCTGAATGGAAAAGGAGTTGTGGCTGTAGGTACAGATGCTCGAACATCTCGAGAGATGCTGAGAGATGCTCTCATAGGAGGAGTGCTTTCAACTGGTGTTCATGTAGTAGATTTTGGGATAGCACCAATGCCTACGGTGGCATATTGTAGTACAATCAATGGAATTTCGTCTTCTGTAATTATCACAGCCAGCCATAACCCACCGACAGATAATGGCTTCAAGTTCTTTGTTTCTGGTCGGGAGTTCATCAGATCTGAGGAGGAATTCTTAGAGAATTCAATATCCAATAAAGACTACAAGGTTGCATCTTGGGACAAAATTGGTCAAATCTCTAAGACTGATGTAAAGACTGAGTACTTATCGAAAGTGAAAGACTTTCTGCTGAATCGGGGTGGGTCAAGTAAAGGTACGAAAGTCCTATTGGATTTGGCAAATGGCGCAGCAACAAACTACACTCCTGAATTACTTGAAGGTCTCGGATTTTCTGTGACCACTATGAATTCTCATCAAGATGGGCATTTTCCTGGAAGACCTCCTGAACCATCACCTCGGAATTTGGGTGATGCAATGAAAATGGCAGCTGAGTCTGACTTTGCTGTGACAATGTGTCATGATGGTGATGGTGACAGATTGGCAGTAATTGATGAAGAGGGCGAGTTCATCGACCAAAACCGTGTGATTGCTGTGTTCGCGAGGGATGAGGTTGAGAGAAAAGGAGGTGGAATAGTCCTAACATCAATTGATACGTCTAGCGTGATTGATGAGATTGTCAACGCCTCAGGAGGTTCTGTGGTCAGGATGCCACTAGGGTCTCTTCAGGAGTTTTTGGCAACTGAGAAAGGAAAGGATGTGATTCTTGCTTCTGAGCCTTGGAAACCAATATTCACAGAGTTGGGTTTGTGGATGGATGGTATTACAGGAGCGGGACGCTTTGCTCAGTTGGTGGATGAGATAGGTGATGGTAGTTGTTTGAAGCTGATGAAGACAATTCCCAAGTATCCCGTTCTAAGAGATTTTGTTCCATGTCCTGATAAGATCAAAGAACAATTTTTACCAAGAGTAAAGAAGCTACTTGTTCCTGAAATCAGTGGTGTGGAGCGAGTTCTTGAAGTGGATGGAATTCGAATAGAGAACAAAGATGGTTCGTATGTGTTGGTCAGAGTTTCGGGGACTGAACCGAAAGCCAGAGTATATGTTGGAGCTAAAACTCAGCAGTCTGTAGATAAGCTTGCTGAAACTGCAAAGAAGATAATGGAACAGGTTTTGGAAGAACTTCAATAGATGAATTGACGCCGGGGTTGAGACTTGAAAAAAGGCTGAAGTAC
>JAEORI010000114.1 GCA_016840965.1 Candidatus Thorarchaeota archaeon
TTCCCACTTTGACAATACATTATCCCAAACCTTTTGGTTCTTTGACAGCTCGGAAGGGACTAGATATGGGAATATTCTTGCTCCTGCTTTATACGATTCATCTGGAAAAGGTGCCTCATATGCTCTAATCACATCTGCAGACAGATCTGACACGGTTGCCATCTGTATAATGTCACCGATTGGGAGTTCCGGGACAGTTTTTGAAAATGCCACCCATCTCATGAGGTTCGTATGCTCTTGAAGCTGTGACTGCGTCACTTTTCCCATACGTTTTATCTGTAGCTTGAATAGTGGATATCCGATCTTGGCTTTGATGCCCTTGGCACTTGGAAGACCTGTGTTGGCTGCTATAATCCTAGAGAATCTATTTGGTTCCTCTCCGACTACTCGTAGACCGATGAGGCCACCCCAATCCTGACAGAAGAGAGTGATATCTCTGAGATCTAGTTTTCTGACAAACTCGAGAATCAAATCAACATGCTTTGTATGCGAATAGTCTTTGATTCGTGAAGGTTTGTCGGACTTTCCAAAGCCCATCAAGTCAGGAGCAATAGATCTGAATCCCTCTTTCACTAAGGGAGGGATCATCTTGCGGTAGAGGTAACTCCATGACGGTTCTCCATGCATTAGAAGGATGGGAGGTGCCTCTTTCGGACCTTCATCAATGTAATGGATACGTGGCCCATTGATGTCAATATAATTTGCCTGGAAGTTATAATCTGGGAGATTATCAAATCGCGAGTCAGGTGTACGAAGAATTCCTTCTCTTAGCATGCGCTTTCAATGTAAGTTTCATTAGATGAGTCTTACGCAACTCGAAAGGACTAATAACCGGATGGTCACACACCATGAGATGGTGTGCTCATTGGAACTGCTCTATCTAATCCCGGGAGCTGGAATGCCTAACGACGAGATAAAGAGACGTGAAGAAGTCACAAACTTACTAGCCCGCCCAGGTACTAAAGTCACTGTGGAAGAGGTTGGCGTAGGACCATTGTCGATTGAGTCTGAGATTGAGGCATACATGTCAATAGGACCTATGTTGGAATGGCTCTTTAATCTTCGAAAGGATAACAAGTATGATGCAATCATAATTGGGTGTGCAGGAGACCCAGGATTAAGAGCTTCAAGAGAACTGATGAATGTTCCAGTCATTGGCCCAGCAGAGTCTTCATATCATATCGCATGCATGGTTGCAGATAGATTCAGTGTGATATCACCCTTACAAGCGGGAGGTGTCAGGACAGCTGACGACATTGTGGCTCGAACAAGAGAGATGGGGATCAGCAGTCGACTTGCCTCAGTTGAGTTTGTAGAGATGCCTATTGTTGAGATGTGGAGTGATGATTCTTCTGTTGTAATCAAGGAGGCAATAGGTGCAATCAACAAAGCCATAGAGAATGGAGCAGGAGCGGCTGTGCTTGGCTGCATGTCAATGGCATTTCGAACTGCTAAGACTATATGGGATTTAGGGATCCCAGTCATCAATCCCTTAAACGCAGCAATCAAGGTTGCTGAGAGTTTTGTAGATATGGGCATTCTTCAGAGCCGCGTCACTTACCCTAGCGCAGACTTCAAGAAGCTCATTGGAACAGTTTTCAAAGAACAGAAAGGATGAGAAAACTATGGGAAAAGGAAAGAAGTACTCAGGTTACAAAGCTTATGACTATCTGAAACCTGGAGTCGATTACAAGGAGTTCAAGTTCAGGGACCCAGTAGTAAAAGACTGGTCATACTTGGTTCCTCTCTCAAAGGCTGAAGAAGAGAGAGTGGAAGAAATAATTGAGAAGAATATCATAATTGATCTTCATGAACATCCAGTACTTTACACTGAGACTCCTAGCCAGTCTCTAGAACTCAACAGGGAAGGTAGAGACTTCATGGCGTATGAGGCTTTGAGTCAAACTGGGTTGGACTGCGTCTTTGACAACATGATGGATGGTTCTGCAAGTGTAACATCAAAGCATGGCTGGAAATGGACAGACACCATTCATGACTTGGGGCAACGGCTCTGTGATATAGCGCACCAAGATTATGTTATCCATTGCAGGACTGTGAGAGACATCTATCATGCATTTGAAACTGGCAAGTTAGCATGGGTTGCTGCACTTGAGTCATCAACTTGCATCGAAAATGAGGTTGACAGAATCGATGTTCTCTTCGGCCTCGGGATTCGCCAAATGGGGCTTGTGTACAGCTAGTCAAACCAACTAGGTACAGGGCTGGATGAGATGCGGGATGGTGGTCTCACTGATTTTGGGTATGATTGCGTTGTCAGAATGAATAAAGTTGGGATGCTCATTGATGTCAGTCATGTGAGCGATCAGACTGCGAGAGACACAATAGAGTCAAGCAAGAAACCAGTAATCATCTCACATGCGGGATCAAAGACTATTCATCCAATAAAGCGGATGGTCCCTGATGATGTTCTTACGGCATTGGCTGAAATTGGAGGCATCATCGGAATCGAAGCGGCTCCTGGGTACACTGCAACCAAGGATAACCCAACCCCATCGATTGATACGTATATGGCTCATCTAGAATACTGCGTAGAGCTCATGGGTATTGATCATGTTGGTTGTGGACCCGATACGCTCTATGGCGATCATGTGGGGCTCTACAAACTATATGATGAGAGAATGACAAAAGATGGTGTGGGGCATTATCCACGACCTAGACAAGAGGAAGACCTTGCAGTTTCTGGACTTCCAGATTATGTCAAGGGACTTGAGAATCCTTCAGAGGCTGTCTATAATGTGATCCGGTGGATGGTTAAGAACGGTTATTCTGATGAGGAGATTACCAAGATTGCTGGGAAAAATGCTCTACGAGTGCTTGGGGAAGTCTGGTAATCTTTCCGAATTTCAAGTGTTTATAAAGCGATAAATATCAAGAGAAACCATGGGTACAGAGCCGATATTTGAACCAAGATCCTATCAGATAAATGCAAGAGACCAAGTCATATACAATATTGAAACTGAACAGAAGAATGCATTCCTTATACTGCTTCCAACAGGTATGGGAAAGACTCTGATTGCATCTCTTATAGTAGAGATGATTATAGAGCGAGAACTTGTTGCACCAGAGGAGAAAATCCTCTTCTTGGTTCAAGACCGGAAACTGAAACACCAACTTCACAGTATGATGATGCAGTATGGTCTCGCAAAGCATGGTCATCTGTATGTATTAGATGACCAGAAAGGTATCCCGCCTCAAATGACTCGGAAACATGCGGCTCTCTCAAAATTCATCTTTGCCACTCCTATTCTTCTTATGAATGCAGTAGTAGGAAAAAACCCAAGAATAGATAGAGAAACTCTCGAGAAAGTAGGCGTCGTCATCATCGATGAGATTTTTGATGTCTTTGCTCAGAGTTATGGCGCGAAGAGACCTAGAGAAGAAACGATAAAGTATATCGAGAGAAGGTTTGGGGGTGGTCGAGAGTTCACTGAAATTGTTAAGAGTCTGAAGGAGGAACTTGAAAAGAGGCCAGAGGCAGAAGGAAGAGAGTTCGATGAGGGGGGTATTGCAGATCAATTGATTCGTGAGTTCGAATCAAAAAGCTATCGTTTGAACAAAAAATTCGAGCCAATATTAAACCTGTTGGGAATTCTATCTGCTGACTCCAAGAAGATTGTAATTGGACTCACCGCATCTATCTCACAAGAAACAAAGATAGACCTATTGAAGACCACACTTGGAGAGAACAGGATAGTAGAGATCCATCCTGTGGGGGATGATTTCAATTCTCATAAGCCAGCTTATGAACTGAAACAGATTCGTGTCTTTGACGATTGGATTGCCAATATGGATTCCACTATTGGTAGGATTCGCCAAAACTCATTCTCCCAACTGTCAGAGGTGTATAAAATTCTAACAGGAAAACGACAAATTCCAAATGATCGAATTCTCCTTTTCGTATCAGACATCCTTGGCAAGAGAAGTCTTCAAAAAACTCTACTTGAGAAACTTGGCAATAACGACGATAGACTCCATTCTTATCTTTCTCATGCAAGCGCATATTTACTAATGACAGTGGCAAGACAACGACTTCTTGAAAGTACACTCAAGTCGTTTTCCAAGTTCATCGTTAATATTGAGAATAAGACCCTAGTAGCCAATGATGATTTTGTTTCACTGAAGGAGAAAGTTGGGGACAAAATGACAGAGGCGTTGGCTGTTGATGGTTATATGAGTGAGAAAGAGAAGAGGTTATTGTTCTGGTTGGATATGATGGATAAGGAGGATAAAAAGTCACTAGTCATGTGCCGTTTTGTAGAGGTCACAAAACATCTTACAGCCATAGCTGAGAATAAGGGAATCTCAGCCACTTTTGTGCATGGGGGCATGGATGGAGCAACACAATATAATCAAATCAAGATCTTCAAAGAGGGAAAGAAGAAAGTCCTTTTTGCATCAGAGCGACTTATTGAGAAAGGAACAGACCTTCCAGAAGCGGATGTAGGCTTCTACTATGGAACTACGGCATCTCTTGAGAGATATGAACAAAGCCTAGGTCGAATCCGCAGTAATGTAAGTAATGTTAAGACGCTTTACACAATAGCGTATAATCAGACTGTTGAAAACGAGAAATCACTGAAACGTGACACGATGTTTCTGGAACTTTTGGGAAGGCAACTTGGAACCATTGCTGAAATAAAAATCGAGTAGATGGCTCTGTTGTGAGGGGGTGTTTTTCGTTTTGGCCACTTTAGCAGAATATAAGGGAGTAATCAAGAGAGAAGTTATTGGGTGTATATAATTGAACTCCGGACTCGATCAGGTAGACATTGTTGCATTCCAAAATAAGGTCATGAATTGGTGGGAAAAGAATGCCCGAAACCTTCCTTGGAGAAAAAATCAAGATCCATACCATATTATGGTATCAGAGATTATGCTGCAACAGACCCAGGTCAACCGAGTGGTACCAAAATACTTGCAGTTCCTCAAGGAGTTCCCTACAGTTGAATCGCTAGCTTCAGCTGAAACAAAGCATCTTCTTCAAGTTTGGAGTGGCTTGGGATACAACCGACGTGCCCTATGGCTGAGAGAAGCCGCCAAACAGATTGTCGATATGGGAGAGTTCCCTAAAACCGTAAAAGAACTCCGAAAACTCAAAGGTGTTGGTCCGTATACATCGCGGTCAATTCTCATTTTCGCATTCAATCATGACCTTGCAACAGTGGATACGAACATACGACGTGTCTTAATCGCCTCGGGGTTCGGACAGAAAGATATGTCAGATGATGAGATTCAAACTGTTGCAGACAAGGTACTCTTGAGAGGTAGGTCTCGAGACTGGCATAATGCATTGATGGACTATGGTTCACAGGTCATGACTTCTAGTTCAACGGGCATTTCTCCCACCTCAAAACAATCATGTTATGAGGGTTCCTCGAGGCAAATTCGTGGAGCAATAATTAGAGTTCTAACAGGGAATGATGAGGTCGAGTTTGAAGAGTTAATGAAGATGATTGATTGTGATTTGGAAAAATCTGTATTGGAATCAATCATGACTCAACTAATAACAGATGGTCTGGTGGAAGAGAAATCTGGCTCAAGATATAGTATAGCTAATTAACTTGACCAAATCATGCTACCAGTGCCACATTTTATGGCAATGACGTGAACGATGTTTCCAGCGAAGGTCATGAATTGAGATGTTCCCTCGATGCAGGTAGCCAGTAGGGTCAAATCCTGCTCTATAAACCAGTAACCCGTTGTTGTCAAAGATTTGTATCTGAAAGATGTCATGACCACACCGTTTCTTATAGTCCCAGACATCAATTCTGAGTCTGTAATTATCTTCTAATTGGGTCTTCTCCCAAGTATCTAAATTGAGCACGAAGATTGTACAAGTTGCTTCAAAGAAAGCGTGATTCCCATCAATAGCGAAACCAGTGATTTCATTGGTCTTTACAAAGTACACCAAATTATCTACCCGAAGGGTGTAGTGTGCAAAGCCCCATAGAGTTCCTCGACAACTATATTTCACCAAGAAGACAAAATGACCCTTATTCCCATCAGAGTCCTTAATCCAACCTGCACCGGTTGCTTTGCCACGCGTGGACTCATAGATAGTTATGATTGCTGCTTCAGAGTCTGGACTCTCATAATAGAGATTGTACTCATGACTGAGACTTGCAATAATCAGGTATTCTCCCTTGGGAAGATTTGGAACATCCGTAGTGGCTATTCCTATGCCATCAGTACTAGTGGGAACGACCATTATGGGATCTGTAACCAGAAGTGGATTTACAGAATCAGATGATAGATAGATTATGAAAGTCACATATATTCTAGTCAGGTCGCCCCAAGTGCCATCATCATCATCGAGTACTGTAGCCATCAGAGTAAGCGAAGTATCTGCTTCATCAATAATTGTGAGTCCTGAATAAATGGAAATAGCGCTTTCTCTTGCTATGACAAGCTCTGCAGTGGTTGATGATGCAAGGTATTCATCGTCACCATCAAATGCCACAGACAAAGCATAGATGCCAGCTGGTTGGTCAAGAATTAGACTGACTGAAGCAGTTCCAGCTAAGTCAGTAATGGCAGTTGTTGTCTGAGAACCAACGACGAATGTAATCACTCTATCTGCAAGTGGTTGTCCAGTCAGGGCATCTACAAGTAGTGCTTCAAGAGTAATTGGGTCGGAATAGACTCCGGAAGTATCGCCTATGTAAGTAACTTCGGTAGGACTCTTGATAGGCTCGATCACTACTTCGATAGTTTCAAACTTACTTATCGAGTTTCCAGCAGCATCTTGAGCCATATAGTTGATGGTGTGAATGCCCTCGTCTGTGAGAACAAATGGACCAGAATAGCGCTGAAAACGATCTTGATCCAGACTATATCTAACATCAACAACATAAGATACTGTTTCAATCGCAGTCAATGTAATATTCAGCCCAACGCCAGGAATACTCTTGGTTTCAAGGATGAGTGAAGGGGCTGTTTTATCAATTTGCACTAGTTGAGTCTTCGTGGACTCAACAAAACCAAACGAGTCCATAGAATAATAGTAGATGGTTGTGTAGCCCTCGGTTGATATAGTGAAAAGACCTTCATACAATATCCAGTTTTCACCATCAAAGCTATAAAATGTTGAGAATTCTGGCGCAGAAGTTAACACAAAAAACGTCACATTAACATCAGAGATGTACCAGCCACTCATGCCTGTGGTTCCATCTAGATCTATTGTAGTTTCAATTGGTTCAATATCTTGTGAAAGAGAGAAGTTAGCAACTGGAGCCGGTGTAAAAGAACTATCAGCTATAGGAATAGACATTACCGCAGGAGCTAGATTCAATAGAACCAGCAAAAGGGCAAATGACGCGACGAATAGGCATAGTTTCTTCTCTGTATTCATCAAGAACTCTCTCCCTGTCATATGACTGTTGCATTCAAATATCATCTACATGAAATGACTGTCTCTCACACAGCCTAGCGACGACCTCGGACATATGAAAACTTGACTTATTAATACTCTTTTTTAAACCGTTGTGAGAACCTGTTTTGCAAATATTTTCAAAAACGACCAAATATCTTACGTTTTTCCTATTTTTGAAACACTTTTGAAAAAAAACGACTGCATTTTTCATTCACAAGGGTATGCCCAACAATCAGTTGTGAATCGTGCTATTGAATGATTATTGGAGAAACAAAGAAGTATCCACACGTACGGTAAAGACTTCACCTGTCACACACTTCATATCTCCTGAGTAAAGCTCACATAGAACTTTGATTTTATTCTCATTCATTTCTTTGATTCGAGCCCGGAGGGTGATTGGTTTGTCAATAGGTGTGGGTCTAATGTACTTCACAGAGATACCAGCTGTTACAAACATGAAATGTAAACCAGATTCACCTGAGGCTTTATGAGCTGCAGCATTTGCAGTACCAGTCCCATGACAGTCAATCAGTGTAGCAATGATACCGCCGTTCAAAATACCAGGAAATGCCAAATGGTAATCCTTCGGTTTCCATATTGCAACTGTTTCATTGTCTTCCCAGTAGCTCTTCAGTTGGAGCCCATGCTCATTATTCTTGCCACAACCCCAACAAAATGATCCTTCTTTGGGCCAAAAGTCTTGGATATATTCGTCTGGCATAATTAATCGATTGGAGATAAGCCACTCAAAAGAGTTACCTGAGATGAAAATTCGGCATAAAGATTACTCAAGACTGATTAATCTGGAGGTTCTATGCTTGAACTCTTCCTGTTGGTGCTTGGTATTTTAATCCAAATCTTACTTGTCTTGATTGGATATGCATATTATCAGTCACTGAGGTTACCTGAAAATACACCATCAAAGTTTCTCAGGAAATTGTCTCAAGATGATAGTCAGACAAGCATAGTAGTCTTCATGGGAGATAGCATAACTCATGGAAGAGTTGGAGTTAATTATGTGGACATGATTCAGAAGAAATTTGCGAGTGAAAAATTCGAGTTCATTAATGCAGGCATCAACTCTGAACTTGCATGGAATAATCTACAGAGAGTTGACGAAGTCATTCAATGCAAACCAGACATTGTGACAATTCTAGTAGGTACAAACGATGCAAATGCAACCATGGCAGAAGATACAATGAAGAGCTACATAAAAAGAATGAAACTACCAAGAAAACCTGATAGTACATGGTACAGAGAGACCCTCAAATCACTTGTGGAACGGTTAAAGACAAAAACTGATGCTCACATTGCACTGCTATCCATTCCAACGATAGGAGAAGAAGCTGGCCACCCAGCATTCATCAGGAGTTCCGAGTATAGTATGATTGTGAAGAATGTTGCGGAGGAAGAGAACGTCACCTACTTGCCATTGCACGAGAAGATGGTGGAATTTCTTCAAAAGTCTCCAAGAAAGGCAATATATCCCTACGAGAAATACTACATTGGTATTATCAAGGTCATAATCAATAGATATCTTGTTAGAAAA
>JAEORI010000115.1 GCA_016840965.1 Candidatus Thorarchaeota archaeon
ATGATTTCTTGGGTTATATTGGAGCATTCAACACTCCTTTCATTGGAGGAATGGATGGTACATTCAATCTTCTAGAGAAGTTGCAGATCACAGAAGATAGTCATGTGCTTGAAGTTGGATGCGCAACAGGGTTCACGAGTTGCATGATTGCAGAGAAGTATGGTTGTTCTGTGATTGGAATTGACCTATCTGAGATTCTTGTGGAAAAAGCAAGAGAGAGAGCAGAGAAACATAATCTTACGAATGTGCGCTTTGAGGTAGCGAATGCTTTGTATCTGCCCTTCGAAGATGACACATTTGATTCTGTATTTGCAGTTGCAGTTACAGCTTTAATTCCTGACAAGCATGCAGCTCTGAAAGAGTATTTGCGCGTTGTGAGACCTCAAGGTGTGATTGGGACACTGGATCTGTTCTTGAGAGAGTCAGCTCCCGCTGAAGCTCGTGATAAATTCAACAAGATATTCATGGATATTCTAGGATCTGACAATGAAATAATAAACATCAGTGAATGGAGAGACCTGTTTGGTGAGTTGGGGCTCAACGGTGTTCAAATAGATGAGAACTACAATAATGTCTTTGAAATGCCACGAAATAGGTCTAGTGCAACAGGAGCAACATTGAAGCTAGTTTATCACATGATCATCAATGGAGAAGTCCGCCGCAGAGTCATGAAGTTAATGAGCATGAGAAACACAGTCACGCTGAAATCAGAAGGTGAATATGAGAATGTAGGATATCTCATATTCAAAGCAACGAAGCCATACTAGTCTGAATTATATTGGTAATCCTCACGAATTGAATCTAGCCAAAACGGTGCTCCTTTAAGCTTTGATGCTTCTTCAATGCTAAGTTCCTCATACTTCACCTTCGACAAATCATCAGGAATAATCCCACTCACACCTGCAGGATCCTCGATAACTAGAGTAAAAGCAAGATTACCTTCAATAGCTTGATTCATCTTTCCAAGAATATCAGCACCTTTTGCCTTCTCTTCAGGTTTCTCTGCAAAACTAATCGCTGTTTCTACAACGGAGATGGTGCGTTGAAGAACTCCTTCAACATTGGTGATGAAAGACTCAGCTGCAGGACCAGGTTCAACATCAATTCCAAACTCAGGAAGTCTCATAGTACCAGATCCCGAACGAACTACTCGAGCTCGAAGAAGATCTGGATTATTGATGAAGAGCGAGAAGCGAGCAGGTTTCCGCTTTTCAGCTGAAAACACATCATTATGATGGAAATTGCACAATGGACACTCCATTGAGAACATGACTAGCTCATTGAAGAAAGGAATGCTGTAAAGCAGAGAACGTACTCTGAGGTTTGCAGCATTACAGGAGGGACAAATAATACCAGATTCTTCCTTAATGGACATGTAAATCATTTTTGGGAATGGACAACATCCTATAAGCGTGACCATAGAGACCTTTCACTTTTTGCTGAGTACATCACTAGAAATCTCAAAAGCATATGGTGCGGTTAGTTCATACAAGCACGCAAGAACCTACATCGATAGCAACATACGATATAGGGTCAGGGTGGGTCATAAAGAGATTAGGAGTGCAATTCATGGAAATCAACAGTATATACATCATAAAACGCGATACAGGAGTGTGCCTTTATCATAAGGATTTCACAGAATCAGCCTTTGACCCGCAATTATTATCATCATTTCTTGTAGCGATGACATCTTTCTTTGATGAAGCAACGCGTTCAATGACATCACAAGCACGTGCCTTTGAAGGAACACATTACAAAATAATCGTAGAATTTGGCGATTGGACCTTGGGTGCGATTTCAACAAAGGAGGATACTGCTGCTACAAGAACTAAACTGAAAAGACTGATTGAACGGTTTGAAGAGCAGTTTAATGTTCTAAGGTGGGTTGATATTGACCTTGCTGTTCACACTCGTTTTGAACCGACTGTCATTGATGAGTTCATAAGAAGTATCATACACCCAGATACAATCATAACTGTTCGCCCAGAATGGGAACACTATACAAGAAAGTCCGAGGTTGTTTCTTTTCTAAGACTAATTCCAGTGATATGTTCAGTTAGAGAAGCTGCTGAATTTCTTGAGGTGCCGCTCGAAGTTGGACTTAACTTGGCAGCTCAGGCGCTCTGGGAAAAAGCAATCACTATAGATAATCCCGTCAAACCTGATGATATCTATCAAGCGATGTCAATTACGGGACCCAGTCCAGTTTCGGGACCTATATCACCTGAAACAGTGAGAACACTCACAGAGTTTGATGGGGAAACTCCATTATCCATTGCAGCTGAACGTCTAAAGACATCTGACCTCAAGAGGTTTCTAGATGAAGTAGCACTTCTAGAAAAGAGAAAAATGATTGAACTAGTGACACCAGCCCATTCAGTAGCAATAAGATATACATCAGCTCTTCAATCTTTATTGAGGAATTGTGCAAACATTGTTGGACTGAATGTCATGAGATCTGTTTTCTTGCTATCAAAACAGCAATTAGTGGATAATTATACATGGCTTGCTTTTGTCAGTCTAGAGGAGGGCGTTGACATTGAACTTAGGAGTTCATTGACTGCTGCTACTATTAGAGGCTCAATAAGCCCGGACGTAGTCAACGATGGATTTCGCGTGTTGCTTCAATTTGTCACTAGAAAAGTCAGAGACCTTCTTGGTTCAAGTCCAATTAACAGAATAGTAACAAATACAAGACGAGAGATACAAAATCATTTCCCAAGTACAGCATACGAGATCGAATGGGAATACTTGACCGCATTAAAATCATCGTAACAATATACAAAACTGGATGCTAATACTCAAATGATATATTGCTTAAGGAGTAAGATGTCGATTGTCAAGATGGGTTTATGCAGTTGTAGCAATCTTCTTGGGAATACTCATTCTTGTTGGTTCATCTCTTCTCTTAGCACTAGACCTTGATGCACTTGCCTATTCAGTAACTAGCATTCTTGCACCAATTATTGCGCTTTTCATCGGAATCTTAGGAATTAGCTTCTTTGGCCGTGAGTCATTTCTTAAAGAGGACCGGTATCACTCCCTAAATGCATGGATTGCAATTGGATTGGTTTTCTTCAGTTTGGCAGATGTTACCGCAATCTTAGTATATCTAAATGAAAACGCAAGTCAAATCTCGTTTACAATAGGTCTTGTCCAAATTCCAGGTCTTCTCCTTTGGTTGCTTGGAATACTCGGATATCTAAAGTCACTAAATTCATCACTAAAATTAACTGAAGGAACTCAACTCTGGCTAGCACTTGGAGCTATTACTACTCTATCATCACTATCATTAGTGGTTATTTTCTCCATTGTATTTCCTTCGAGAAATCTTCTGTCAATACTAGTTTCAGTTCCAATAGTCGTTGTATTGGGACTTATACTATGTATCATCTCTAGCTTATTGTGGATTTTCAAGGATGGCTATATGGCGAGACCACTTGTTCTACTTCTATTTGGAATCATCCTTCTTTTTATTCGAAGCATCTTTTGGCAAGCTGAAGACTACCTAAGCGGGAACCCATTCAACCAAATAGCTGCAATTGAATCTTATATTCTTGTAGGAGCATCATTTCTTATTTCCAGCGAGCTAGGTGTTATCTTCAAGCCAATTGAAGGCGGAGAGGACTGAGCTCCTTTTTGTGTTTAGTCTGAAGATTCATCCTCTTTGATTTTTCTTGCGATCATTTCTCGGACATTTGGTGGTAGAGAATCTGGGTCTGTTCTGTATTTCTCTTTCAAACTTTCAATCATTTCAGGAGAAGGTCTTCCAGACCCAATTGGTCCACCATGACCACTCGTTTCTCGCTTCCCAAGTTTCTTTTTATTTTCTTCCGTCAATTTATCAGCCTCAATCAGGTTTTCAAACATCCCACGCATTGGAGCAGGTATTGAATTAGGATCCGACCTATATTGTTCTTTCAGTCTTTCAATCATTTCTGGGGAGGGTTTCATTCCAGCCATATCGCCGCTCATTCCGCCATGTGCCATTCCTATTCCCAAACCAGGATTCATTCCCATCATCATCATCCCTGAGCCAGATGTGACAGGGGTTTCTCCGCCATAATCAGACACTATTGTTTTAGCTATTTCTGCAGCTTCTTCAGTGATTTCTTCCAAACCTTGGTGTGCATAATATGTTTCATAAAGTGCCTTAAATTCACCATCCTTAGCAAGAAGCTCTTCAATGGTACCGTGTTCTATCAAAATACCATGATCAAAGACTAATACCCGCGAAGCATTTGCAATCGTTGTCAGACGGTGAGCGATAACTATAGTTGTCCGATCATGAAATAGGAGTTCTTGAGCATCCTGCACTAGCGATTCGCTATATGCATCTAAGCGACTTGTTGCTTCATCAAGAATTAGGATTTTAGGATTTGCCAACATAGTGCGAGCTATAGTTACCATTTGCCGTTGGCCAGCACTAAGATTCTTACCACCCTGAATAACCTGCGTCTGATAACCATCTGCTAAAACCTCAATGAACTCATCTGCACCTAGAATCGTACACAACTCAATAATCTGCTCATCAGATGCATCAAGATTACCATATCTAATGTTCTCCATGATCGTATCGTCGAACAAATATGGTTCTTGTGGGATGAGTGACATTGCGCCATGGAGGGAATGCAGCTTGACATCTCGAATATTCTGATCACCAATGAATATTGCCCCATCTGTAGGGTCATAGAATCTGTTCACTAGAGCAGCAATAGTCGTTTTTCCAGCTCCAGTATGACCAACAATCGCAACCGTTTCACCAGGACTAATTGAGAAGCTGACATCTTGAAGAACAGGGGTGTCTTTCACATATTCAAATGACACATCTTTGAAGTAAAGACCATCACTCTCAATCTTAAGAGGGATTGCAGTAGGAGCATCTGTAATCGCTGGTTTAGATTCTAAGACATCAGTCACTCGATCCATTGCTGCAAGCGAAGATTGAACCTGAGTCGCCATCATACTCAATCCCAGCAATGGAAATAGTATGCCACGAATAAGTGAGATGCCAAGAAAGATATCTCCTAGAGCAAGAGAAGGAAGCTCACCTACCGCAAAAGAGCCAGCAACAAAGAGCATTGCAGCTATTGCAAATTGACCAATAGCCATCATTAGAGGCTGCATCGAGGTCATCAGAACCATGAATTTGAATCCATATCTGTACGATTTCTGATTCAATTCCATTAATTGTTCAGCAAGTTCGGTTTCACGGTTGAAAGCTTTAGCAACATGAATTCCACTCAGATTTTCAGCAATTTGACCCGAAACCTCTCCAGCAGCTCGTTGTGAGGCAAGCATGATTCTTTGCCCCACTGTACCAAAGAGTCCAGCTATAAACAAAATACCTGGCACAACTACAAGAGATGTCAAAGCAAGAAAAGGAGACATCCACCAAAGAAGAATAAATGAAGCTGCAAGTGTGAGTATTTGGCTAGCAAAGCTAATCAGAACATGAATTCCTGTGCTTAAGCTTGTAGCATCACTTGTAACTCTTGATGTCACATTTCCAGCCTGTTCAGCTTTGTGATACGATAAGTCAGCATTTACCAAGTGTCGATAAACATCTTCTTGTACGCTCTGAACAAGCCCTGCTTGTGCTATTGACATGATCCATGTATTTACACCACTCATTACCCAAGATGCGATTGACAAAATCAGGAAAAGAATGGTCAAAGTTACCAGAACATCATAAGATGCCACCTGATACACAGAGTTGATTCCTTCCCTGAGGATGAGTGGATTGATAACTCCAACAATAGTCGCGGCTATAGAGAGGATTGCACCAATCATAACAATGCGTTTAAAGTTGCCAAGGTAGCGAACCATATTGCCAAGTAAAACTCGCACTGGACGACTTCTCTTCTCTTTCTTTCCCAATAACGCTCGAGGTCCTCTAGGGCCTCCTGGTCCATGCATCATTATCTCGCACCACCTCTGCGCCTGGAAACAGTAGCAAGCAGCTCTTGGGCGCCAGGAAGTCTTTCAAATACACGACGATAATGTTCTGAATCCCTCAATAATTCGTCGTGGGTTCCGATTGCTACAAGATGACCCTTGTCTAAAATAATGACCATATCTGATTCCATTAGTGTTCGCAGTCTTTGAGTTACAGTGATACTGGTTCTGCCTCGCATTACCTCGTCGAGAGCTTTTCTCATGAGAAACTCAGTTTGAGCATCAACAGCACTTACTGAGTCATCCAATAGGAGAATTTTGGGATTTTGGACTATTGCACGAGCAATGGCTAGTCTTTGTCGTTGTCCCCCACTCAAAGTCATACCACGTTCACCAATCATTGTGTTGTAGCCATCTGGTAGCTCTACAATGAACTCTTCTGCTTGAGCGCGTTTAGCCGCTTCGACAATCTCTTCATCAGACGCATTTGAGCGACCAAATGCGATATTCTCACGAATTGTCATTCTAAACAGAAAGATGTCCTGCTCTACAAGTCCTACAACGTCTCTAACAGATTTGGTTGATACATTTCGGAGATTAACACCGCCAACTCTAATCTCTCCTTCAGTCGGATCATAGAGTCGAAGCATGAGCTTCAGAAGAGTACTTTTACCAGCACCGGGACCCCCAATAAGTGCAACCCGGGATCCACCGGGTATGGTAATCGACAGATCCTTGAGCGCATAGTGATCATTTTCATTGTCGTCACTACCATACCTGAAACTGACATTATCAAAGGCGATATCACCAGTCCAATCGACATCGAAGGCTTCTTCCTCAGGCTCAGACATTGGATCTATCCAATTTAGGAAATCTACAATACGTTGAGCGTTGACATAACCACCTCTTAACATGAGGAGCATAGCTGGAAATTGAAAATTGAGACCTTGGAGAGAAGTAAGTAGCCCAAGAATTGTAATTAACTGACCAACATTCAAGACACCATTGATGACTGCATATCCTGCATAGGCAAATGCCAAGGTTGTCATTCCTGCAAGAATCAAAGCAGGTAGATAGAATGCAGAAAGCTTTCCTTCTTTCGCTGTAAGGGATTCTTGGATTTTACTCACTTCGTGGAACTTTTGAACTTCAATATCCTCTGCATCAAATGCTCGGACAACCTCAATCCCTTGAAACACACCCTGCGTTACAGACGTTAATGCCTCCATGTTTTCTGAACGAGTTCGTCTTACAGGCTCGATAGCATTGGCATAACGGTATGAGAAAGCTAGGTAGATTGGAGTACCAATTAACATGATCAGTACAAATCCATAGACAGGAATTACGTAACCGCCTAATGTGATTGTAAACATACCACTAAGACCCGGCAAGAAGTCCATCTGTATCAAGAGAAAAGCTGTGACAAAAAATGAAGCAAGACCACTTGCTATATTCCTCATCGCCGGGTTGAGAGAAAAACGAACCCAAGAAATATCCTGCATGGCAACAGCAAGAAGTCGCTTACTATCAAATTCATCATGAAAAGTCATACTATAGACTTGAAGAGCTTCGAAGAAATCTTGCCTTGCATCTCGTTCCCAACGCAATGTAAGAATCGCCCAGATATATCCTCCAACGAAGAAAAGACCCATGTAAACTATAGCAAAAATCACAATGAGCCACACATAGGTCATGAATAGAGCAGTTATTGCGTGGGATTCCTGAATTTCAGTTACAGCTAAACCTATGAAAACTGATGGAAATACAGTGAGTAAAGTGGAAATCATTGTGAGCAATAGCCCCGCAGTGGCCACAGCTTTATTCCGTGTCATTCCACTGAGCATATATCTCCAGGGCGTCTTTCGGATAGTTTCGCCGCCATTGTTTCTAGACATTTTTTGAAGCTCCAGTTTTTAGTTTGTCAATGATTGATGTAATCTTTGAAGACATTTGTTCCAGATGGTGGAGAAGTTGCTGCCGTTGTTTTCTATTCAAAGAGTCCGATAGAAATTCAAAGGATTCAACTGAATGCTGCAGACCATGCATATGAAAGCGAATGCGTTCTTCAGGATCTAGGAGCTTTTCCCAGAGCCGTGGTCCAAGTCGAGTCTTCTCTCCGACTGCACCTTTCCTGTGTTTCAGCATCATGTCCATTTGAGCCTTGCCTTTATCCGTTAGACAATATGTCTTGCTTCTACCCTCGATTGTGACTGCTTCAATAATTCCGTCTTCCTCCAAGGATGAGAGCATTGGATAGATTGTGCCGGGGCCTGGATTCCACTCACCATCGGTAAGATCTCGAAGTCGCTGCATAATGTCAGTCCCAGTCATTTCACTAGACTTTAAGAGACGAGGAATAATATGTCGAAGAAGACCTCTAGGTATTGATTGTGGCATATCAAGATGATCACACTCTTTCCGAGGTTCTTCGTCGTTCACATAAACCACCCTTTTATTATCGGATGCGATTATCGAATGCGATATTACGCCATATCGAATGCGATATAAAGGCTTTGGTAAGTACACCTTCACAGCTAAGGGAAGTTTGATAAGACCCGAACTAAGGAAATTGCCAAATGCGAGTGATGTGATCTTGGGAGAAAAGGCGAAGGTCAAGGAAACAGTTAGACTCTATTCAAAAGTGTGGCAGCTTCCTTCCTATCGTCAAATAGTTATGAGAATGATTCTTCTCGTCTTTTTCGGTTCATTGATTCTATCTGCCACCAAGGGATTGCTACTTGATGTATTCCTTGGTTATTTAATCATCCTTGGAGTGCCAGTTTTCATTGGTTCAGGGCTTCTCTATGCAATAGCCACAGATGAGGGGTCCCCACTAAATGGAAGAAGAACTGCAGGATTGGTCCATTTTGGATTGATCTTTTGGATAACCTTGAGCGCAATTGGCGGTATCCTTGATGTAATTGCATCTTCAAGCATACTTGAAATCAGATTGTCGATATTGGGAGTATCTATTGCGTACTTAGCATTCGCTTTTCTAGTCAATGGGTTAAGTGACCATCATCCTGCAAGGAACACGATTGCTGCACTAATGCCGCCAATCCTTTGGATAGTTATGGAATTACTGCTCGCTCCGATGAGTACTGCACTCCCAGTTTTGCCAGGATTATGGTATATTCCATTTGTTGGCTCCTTAATGATTGCTTCACTAGTGGTTCATTATATCTACAAGGCAGTGAGTGTACCATTTGAAAGAGACCTCGGTATCAATGGGCCGGAACTTCTTCGAGCATTTGGTCATGATTACTTGGCAGATAATCCAAAGCCATTTGAAGAAATACTCACCAAAATTGCTACAATTCAGGATATTCCTGTAGAAATCATAATGTTTCGGGATGATGCAGGACCAGTCGCGTGCGGAGTCATTCAATATATACACCCAGGACCTTTCAGAGATATTGGTAGTAGTGATCTCCCATCTGTAATCTTAGAACACATCCAGAAAAAACATGGAATTCCTGCATTTGTAATGCATGGCAGTTGTACGCATCAACAGAATCTTACAACAAAAGCCGACTATCCTATCGTACTCGCAGAAATAGATAGACTCATTGAGAGTACTAAAGTTCATGAACACATCTCAGGCCCCCACTGGTATGATGGCGGGAAATTCAAAGTGTGGAGTCTTTTTGCAGGTAACGATGTCCTCACAATTAGTACGAGTTCACCCGAATTTACCGATGATATCTCACTAGATGTAGGATATGATTTGGCTAATCTGATAAGAGAGAGGTTACCTCAAGTTGAGGGCGTGGCTGTTGTAGACGCTCATAATTGCATTAATGGATTGGCTGTTTCTGTTAATCAAGGAGATCCAGAAGCAGGTGAGTACGTAGGTGCAGTTTCAGGAGCTGTGTTCTCGAGCATAAATAACGAAAAAACCAAAGTGCAACTTGGAATGCATCAAATTGTACCAGATGACATCACTCAGTCTGAAGGAATGGGACCTGGTGGTATTATAGCAGTCATCTTAAATCTTGGAGAGCGTGAGATGGCTCTTATTTCAATAGACGGAAACAATATGGAGTCAGGATTCAGGGAGCAAGTACAGAATCTGCTCAAGGCACAAGGATTTGATGATGCAGAAATTATTACAACAGACACACATGTTGTAAATGCAATTTCACTTTCAAGTAGAGGATATCCTCCTATTGGTCGCAATAAACCAAATGAAACTATAGAACATAATTTAGCTGCTTCAGTTAAAGCTCGAGAACGGGTTCAACCTGTCAAAGTTGGTCTTGGGTTTGGAAAAGCCAAAAAGCTTCGAACATTCGGAGAGAAAGGGTTTGATATTCTTACTCAAGATGTTGCTGAGGCAGCGGGTATTGCTAAGCGAGTGGGGATACGAGCGGGAGGAGGATCAATTCTACTCTATGTCCTCTTAGCATTTCTAGTCTAGAATAGCACCTACCGGTCATTTCGATAGAGGTATATGCATAAGTTCTATTTCTGAATCTCTAACCAGTGGGTGAAGATGATGAAAAAGAGGGTTCTTGTTTGTTTGACTGGTGCTAGCGGAGCAATCTATGGAGTAAGATTGATCAGAGCTCTGAAGTCAGATGACCACGAAGTTCACTTGATTGTTAGCAAGTGGGGGGAAGAAACTCTCAAGTATGAAACAGGCATAGATGTACAGAACCTCAAAAAAGAAACGGACTTCTACTATGATGAACATAATCTCTCAGCAGGTCCTGCAAGTGGTACTTTTCCAATAGATTCTATGGTTGTCATTCCCTGTTCAATGAAAACACTTGCTGGAATTGCGCATGGATATGCTGACAACCTAATAGCCCGTGCTGCAGACTGCACTCTTAAAGAAAGACGGACACTCATTCTCGTTCCAAGAGAGTCGCCTCTAAATCTTATTCATATTAGAAACATGGCAACAGTGACTGAAGCAGGAGGAATAGTGATTCCGGCTAGCCCTGCATTCTGGGCAAAACCAAAGACCATTGAAGAGCTGGTAGACTCAGTGGTAGAGCGAGTTTTATCTCATCTGGGAATTTCTAATGAGAAGCGTGCTACATGGACTGGAGAGCCTTAGTTTCAGCCCCAATGCAAGGGTGTACCACAGTGGTCACAGACTATCATTTCTCCAGGAAGAGCTCGCTTTGGTAATGCCGCACCGCATTGGACACACTCGATTTTACTTGGTGCTGTGTCACCAGTCTTAGCTTGGAGTCGAAGAAGGACTTCTCGTAGATTATCACGCATCTCAGAAAGAAGCATGTTCATTTTGTTCTCATCATCGCTCGAAACTGAAATCCTCATTGTTAAATTCTCTTTTGAAACAGAGCCAATCACTATGTATTGTGTGCCAGCTCGAGCTTTTCCATAGTACCATGATTCCGCTCCATTCTTAGTTCCACTTTTCTCACCGACAAATCTCACACTTTGTTGCTCGATGACATCATTCACGATATCAATCATTTCTTGTAAATCAGCATCAGGCTCAATTTGATATTCCGCAGCTCTCTCAGTTTGAAGACTAGTTTCAAGAAGTTTTTCCAAATCACTCATCGTCATGGTTGAAAGATATGCGTCTCGAGCAATTGCTGCATGTTCAGTTGGAATATCTACTTGGCTTTCACCATGATTCTCGCAGCTAAGAAATGCCTCGGACTTGTCGCCCTTATCAACAATATATGACAAACTTTGTGGGTTATGACACTTATGACATTCGTATAATTGACAGTAGAATCTCTCGAGCACCGAATCATTGGCTCCTGTATGTAGGTGTCTTTCAAACCCATGCCCATTTCGACATTCCATCTTTAGAGTAACAATATTGTTACGAACCTTGGTATCACGAATCGTCAATGGAGATTTGCATTTCTCACATTTGAGACTCTCTTCAGTTGAAGGCATTCTGTCAATGTGTTTGTTTCTTTCCTCAACGTGTTTGTAGATGCCTACACTCACATTTTTCTTAAGTTCACCATGAATTGGACATATGAGTTTCAACTCGACTTCGTTGCCACTAACCTTGGTTTCCATAATATCAACAACAAGATCGCAATCATTGCACTTTAAAACGCCGCCAACAATAGCATCAATTGCTTCCTCATCTAAGTCTGCGGGTTGAGATAATTCAATGCCATGACCATTCATGCAACTGCATTTTAGCTTGTATTTCATTTTATCAAGTTCAATAGATTTTATCGATAACGAATCGCCACATTCGCGGCAGTTCAACATTGACCTCACGATACTTCCTTCAGACATAGCTTCCAGAATTGATTCAATCATCCATGCATATTCAGCAGGAAGTTCTTTTTTCATCTTGCCATGTGCTGGGCATACAAGCTCGACCTGAGCCTTGTTTCCTTTAGGCTGAGTTCCTACTACTTGACATGGTAGTCCACATTGATCACAATGTATGAGCCTCTTGACAACCGTTTTGAGCACTGACTCGTCTGCAATTTTTGGAACAAATCTCATCTCTTTGTGACCATTTGAGCAACGTGATTTAATTTCAAGAATACCCTTTTTTTCAGAAATCTCAGATACAGAAAATACTTCACCACACTTGGGGCAGCTCAAAGAGTCAAGGATAGATTTCGAGCAGTTCATTGCACCCTGCAAGCCAGCTACAGCGGTATGATAGAAAGCGGGGATCTCTCTTTTTTGAGGTCCATGAATTGGGCAGATAAAAATGTATTCTGCTTTATGCTTCCCCACATCTGTGTTCATCAATGTCATTGTTGAGCCGCATAATATACATGTGAAGATACCCTTGAAGACTTCATTTGCCATGCTATCGGCTTGGTATCTTGAGATGTCACGTTTGCCCTTGTGACCTTTCAGACATTGGC
>JAEORI010000116.1 GCA_016840965.1 Candidatus Thorarchaeota archaeon
CGACCCGAAACTATAGAAAGAGTAGATGAATGGATTAACGCTCTTTTCACAGTAACTGGCAAAATCCCACTAATGCTACTAGAAAACAAAGTCGATCTTGAAAGTGCAATAACAGATGAAGAAAAGGATGCTGTGAAGAAAAAACATGGTATTTCTATAGTTCCAACTAGCGCTAAAGAAGATACAAATGTTGAAGAAGCTTTTAGACAAATAACTCGTGATATACTAGTCAAGTCACGTATCAAAAAGACCTAACTCACAGCGTCATAGGAGTTATGCAATGGTGAGCGATTCACAACCCGACTTTGTCCATAAGCTTGTATTCCTAGGTGATAGTAGCGTTGGAAAAACGTCGCTAGTGCAACGCTACGTCTACGATAGTCTGGCTCCAGATATTGGTCGGACTATTGGTGCAATGTTGCATGTCAAGTCAGTCGACTTCGAAGGTGCCAAACATAAACTAGTAATTTGGGATCTTGGAGGGCAAGAGTCGTTCTCAGCACTACGGGAACAGTATTGTGCAAATGCCTCTGGAGCATTCTTTGTCTTTGACAGGACACGTATTGATACTTTGAAGCACATTGATGATTGGCTCACTGCATTGTACAATGCTGCTGGCAAGGTTGCAGTGGTGGTTGTTGAGAATAAGGTGGATCTAGAATCGGTAGTTTCTGATGATCAGATAAAGGGAATGCTCGAAGCCCGTTCATTGAAGCACATTCAAACAAGTGCCACAGAGAACATGAATGTTAACAGAGCCTTTGAAGAATTAGTAAGAGAGATCCGAACATCAAAGAGATGAGGTCAACCATCAATCAAGCATGCTCGCCTCATCTTCTTTATACAACAGTCCAAGTTTTACACGTTCACCAGTTATCATGTAGGTTGCACTTTCTGCTATTCTTATAGCTTGGTCAGCGGCTCGTTCACAATACCTTCCAATAATAATATAGTACATTGCCAGTTCACTGATGTCTCTCCGACGATTCAGATATTCTGCAATTTCTTCGAACATATCAACTGCCTCTCTATCACTCTGAGCCTCAAGTTTTTCGAGCTCATTTATTTCAGAGAGGTCTTCAGCAAGGACTGCTCGAATACTCACATCAATGGCGGAAATGGCTAATTCTGCAAGGTATGGCAATGAAACGAGCTCTTTGAAATGGTCAAAGTCCTCACAGAGCTCTACGATTTTACCAATCTTTTCTGCATATTGGCCAACCCTACGAAGACAGCCAGATGTATTGTTATAGGTGATCAATCGTCTTAGTTCTACCCCAGACGGTTGGTATTTTGAAACTGTATCAAAAACAAGTTCCTCTACTTCTTGATGTAGTTGCTCAACTTGATATGAAACCCTCCCGGTTTCATCAGCCAACTCCAAATCCAGATCCTCAAAAGCCTTCATCGCTTTTGTAAGAGCTGCTCTCACAAGCGAATGAAGGTTGGTTAGGTGAGTGGCAATCTCAGAGGTTCTTGTATCCAATGTTGAATTCATTCTACATCAACTCAATTCTCTGAAAGAGTACCACATCATACCATCCATCTTGAATTAAGGTGTTCCGATTCGCATTAATGAGGCTTATCACTTGATTTTCCCTTGTAGGCAAGACCCAGTTTTTTCCTCTCTCCGGTCACCATATAGACAGCTCGTTCAGCTATAGAGAATGCATGATCAGCGGCACGTTCACAATACCTACCAACAATTACATAGAACATAGCCATCCTTGTGATGTCTGTCCGTTGTCGCAGATATTCAGCAATCTCTTCGAACATCTCTCCGGTTTCACGGTCGCTCTCTGCTTCTAGCTTTTCTAATTCATCTATCTTGGAGAGGTCTTTATCTGTGATTCCCAGCATGGCGTAATCAATTGTGTCTTTAGCAAGCTTTGCTAGGTATGGCAATGAAACGAGCTCTTTGAAATGCTCCAGTTTCTCACATAGTCTCACAATATGTGCAATCTTGTATGCATATCGTCCAATTCTGTAAAGATGGTGAGAAACTTGAAGATAAGTTGCCAATTCCCTCAAGTCCTTTGCGACAGGTTGTCTCCTAGCAATTGCTTCAAAAACACTATTTTCAATCTTTATTGATAATTCCTCAATCTTTTCAGATTTATCGCGTACTTCAGCAGCCTTTGCCTGATCTAAGTCTTCAAAGGCCTTCATCGCGTCCATGAAAGCATCAGTGCTCATTTTGTGAAGCAGTCGTATCTTCTTATTGATCTCACCAATGTAACGTTCGAGTTGAGACACCATTTTTATCACCTACCCTATTCGACCAGTGATGAACGCCTCAGTCCGCTCATCTGCAGGAGCTTCTAAAATCCTACTGGTTTTATCAAATTCTATGAGTTCTCCCAAGTACAGAAATGCCGCTTGGTCTGATACACGAAAGGCTTGTTGAACATTGTGGGTGACCAGAATGACTGTGTAATCCTTCTTCAAATCTACAAGTAATTCTTCTATCTTTGCAGCACTTATTGGATCAAGGGCTGAAACTGGTTCATCAGCCAAAAGCACTGGAGGGTCAACCGAAAGAGCTCTTGCTATGCAAAGACGTTGTTGCTGACCCCCCGAAAGGTTTGGAGCTGGTTTTTCTAGCTCATCCTTGACTTCATCCCATAATGCAGCCTTTCGAAGTGATTGCTCGACGATCTTGTTCAGCTCATCCTCATCCTTCACCCCATGCAATTTGGGTCCGTATGTAATATTGTCATGGATACTCATTGGGAAGGGATTGGGTTTTTGAAAGACCATCCCTATTTGCTTGCGGAGGTCGTAAACACTAGACCCGGTAGCATAGATATTTTCTCCACTAAAAAGAACCTGGCCCTCTATTCGAAATGAAGGCACCAAGTCATTGAGTCGATTCAATGTACGAAGCAAAGTGCTCTTACCACAACCAGAAGGTCCCATTATTGCTGTGATTGTGTTGTCCTCAAAATAGCAGGAAATGTTCTTGAGAATAGGCTTTGCACCAAACCAAGTTGAGAGGTTCTTTACTTCTATATGATATTTGAAATCAGCCATTAAACAAGCCTCCTAGTGACTTTTCGTGAGATAATGTTAGCAATTACATCAACTGTGAGAACCATAATCATGAGAGCGAGTGCAGTACCATGAGCTTTTGCCTGCAGATACTCGCGGGGGTCGCTAATATACGCCCAGATGGTGTAAGGCATTGATGCTACCCAAGAACCGGATCCAGTGAGCTCTGTGGGAACACTTAGACTGTTTCCTGCTGTGAAAATCAGAGGAGCAGTTTCACCCATCACTCGTCCAATTGCTAGAAGAACCCCTGTGATGAGTCCAGGGAATGCTGCTCTTAATGTGACATTCCAAGTTGTAGACCATTTTGTTGCGCCAAGTGCTAATGATGCCTCCCTCAATGCCATGGGAACCGCTCGAAGAGCTTCCTGAGTTGTCCGAAGAACAGTTGGTATCATCATGAATGCAAGAGTTAGACTTCCAGCAACTAATCCCATTCCCAGTTGAAGGAAATCAACAAGAAATGCAAATCCAAAAGCTCCAAAGATAATTGAGGGTATACCAGCGAGAACATCAGAAGCAAACTCTACAATAATGCGACCCCAGCCAGGCTGAGTATATTCAGTGATATAGACAGCCCCGAAGACACTAAGGGGAATTCCAACCATACTTGCAAGGACAATTAATTCAACTGTACCGACAAATGCATTTCTAATACCACCTTCAAGACCAACTCCTGGAAATGTGGTGAAGAATTCAATACCTTGTCCGGGTCCAGTCCCAAATACTTGAGTAAATCCGATGCTTGCTACTTGCACCAATACGAGGAAAAAGGGGGAGATCACAATCAACACGATAACAGCTAAAACGATTTTGAAGAGAAAATCTGTGAAATGACGGCGAGACTGTGTCACACCCTTAAGGTACGTAATAAACGCATCTTTCCTGCCTGACATCAGATATACCCCCTTGTCTTCATTCCCCATCGGATGAAGAATTTAGCAATCAACGTGAAGCAAACAGACATTACCATGAGAACCAAACCGATAGCAAAGAGAGCTGACCTCCATAATGGAAACACAAAGGCATATCCCAACTGATTTGTGATAATGCTGGTCATGACATATGTTGGATCGAATAATGTGTATGGAATTTGAAGAGAGTTCCCTGTGACTAGCAACACAGCCATTGTTTCTCCAACTGCTCTCCCTAAAGCTAATACAATCGCGGCGCCAACACCAGGCAATGCAGCGGAAATCACAATCTTTCTGGCTGTTTCACTCTGAGTTGCTCCAAGAGCCAAAGAAGCTTCTCGAAGATTCATTGGTACTGTTTGTAATGCATCATTTGTGATTGTTACTACAGTTGGTAGCAACATGATTGCCAATATCACACCTCCGGCTAGAAGACTGAGACCGTTCGTTTCACCTTGGAACCAAGGCATCCATGCTGTTAGAGGATTACTCTGAATCCCTGGAGCCAGAACATTCTTGATGAATGGAACCATCACAATATATGCCCATAACCCATAAACGATTGATGGAATTGCCGCCATCATTTCTGTAATCATTTTGATAGGAGTTCGAAGTTTCATTGGACAGAACTCAGAAAGAAAGATTGCACCACCGATGCCTAATGGTACCGCAAGTCCAATTGCTATTGCTGTACATAATAATGATCCAACTATGAATACACCAATTCCATAGAGGTCTCTATTTGGGTCCCAAGTTGGACCAATAATGATTCCTGGTCCCCCTGCAGGATTGGTTAGAATTGGTGTTGATTCATACCAAAGAAAAGATAGAATCAAAGCAATAATGAGTGTACTTGCAAACGCAGGAATAAGCAGCAAAGCCTTTCCTAGCATGTCTGTTTTTCCTGACCGATCAGCATCAAAGAAATCAATTATCGGAGTAGTAAGACGTTTCTTCAATTTATGAACCACAGAATCATCTTCTCTCCTTTTCTGAGGTTCAAGTGCTTGATCTTCCATTTCAGTCATTCAGACTTCCTCATCTCACCGTTTCAAATAGAAGGCTCGAGTGACATCATTATGTCAAGAGAGTAATCTTGTGCAGCAGTACCATTAATGGGCACATAACCTACAACACTAATGAATCTCTGTCCTTGAACAAGACACCATGTCACAAATGTGATAGTGTTCATATTCAGGTGATTTCGATTAACAAGATAAAACAACAGTCGGGCTATTGGATAGGCTCCTTCAATTTCAGAGTTCATAATGTCTTGTCCTGGACTCGTAAGATTAGATGGAATAGCTTTTACTGCATTTGAAACTGAAGGAGTGACCCATTCCCCATTCCCGGGATTATACAGTTCAGCTGCGATCAAATAGTCCATGAATGCAAGACCAACATAACCGATTGCCAGCTGATCTGATTGAACACCAGAAGCTACTCCAGGATTACCATCAACAGCGTTAACTCCTGCTGGGAATGACAATGCCTCTTCATGACCCAACAACCATTCATATTCTGCAGCATTAGCATTTGTATTTTGATCTGCAGTTTCTAGCCATTTAGCAAATGTTGCAGTGGTTCCACTGGCATCGGATCTGACGAAAACATCGATAGGTCCTGTTTGTTGAACTATTACAGAAAATGTTGACGAGAAATCTGCCCAAGTTGTAATGTTCCTTTGAAAGATAGCCACTGCCATATCGCAATCTAGTTTGAATATGGACCCATTTACAGCTTCATTTACTACTATACCGAGAGCATCGGCAGAAATAGGAAGAATCTCAACATTCGGATTTCCATCTATATACTCTTGTTTGGGGTAAGAGCTAGATGCCCCAATATCAATGAAACCCTCACCTACCAATGATTGACCTAGCCCGGATCCTCCTGAGTTTAGATTGACAGTCAAACTTGGATAGACCGCATTGAATTGGGTTGCCCAAATCTGTGAAAGGGGGTAGACCGTTGAGGAACCTGCGGTTGTAATTGTACCTTGCATCCCACCACCAGGTGGAGGACTTATGAAAATAATTCCGCTTGCACCAAGAAGAACACCGATTATCAAGCCTACAGCTAAACTACTCTTATGTTTCCAAATGGACTTCATTTGCAGACTCCTCTAGATTGTATTCATATTTGTCATCAGCAGTTTCGAATTAAGGTAATCGCAATAGTTCGTAGAGATCCATGGCTCTCTAAATCTATTGCAAAAGTACAACTATGCTATCTAGTTAAATGTTAAGCAATGCAAGTTTGACTAGCGCATCCATTTCAAATCCTTCACAATAAAATTCGCAATAGCATCAAGATGCTGCCCCAATTTCTTTCCTTTATTCGTAAGTATATGGATTATCTCGTTTCCTTCTTTCTCAACGGTGATTAGCTCATTATCTAGGAGGAACTTACGAACGCTTGCAACTCTCGCACCATTCAGCGCTGGTAAAGTCTTTGTCTTTAATCCAGCTGATATTATTTCATCTGCTCTTGCCTTACCTTTAAGTCGAGTCAGAAGCAAAATAACGGTCAGCTCATACTCACCACGAAGAAGCTTCACAAAGGGACTTATTTTCACCATGAAATCTCACTCCACCGATAGAATCCTTCCACCTCATGAGCAAATATAGAAATTTCCGACCTATTGTCACTCCAGAAGTTAGACTTATGACTTAGACACGACCTTGCATACAATGGTGAAGGGAATGGTTCAAAGACCTGAAAATACCTTGAACGATCTAGATGCAAAAGCGTGGGTTAAAGCAACAAAATCATGGTTCATCATCAATCCTCGGTCAAGGTCACGCATGCAAATGAACCATCCTGCAAAATTTCCGGAGGAACTAGTCCAACGATTGGTCACATATTTTACAAAGGAAGATGGCTGGGTCTTTGATCCATTTGCAGGAGTTGGAAGCACTCTTGTTGCATGCAAAGAATCAGGCAGGAATGCAGTTGGTATTGAGCTGAATGAAGAATTTGTTGAAGTGGGTCAAGCGGCATTACAAAGCATCAAAGGAAATGGCTACCAAGTTCTCCTTCATGGCGATTCTAATCATGCGCATGAATTAATTTCAAGATACTTTAAGGCGAAGTCACCAACGTTTGATTATGTTGTTACCTCACCACCCTATTGGAACATGCTAAGAAAATCTCGTGGTGGTAATGATTCAGTGCAGAAGCAACGACAAGAAAATGGGTTGAAACAATATTATAGTGAGTTTCCAAATGATATAGGAAATATCGAGGTTTATGATGAGTACATAGAGTGTGTAGGTAGAATATTGAATGGACTTAGTTCATTGCTTTCTGAGAGAGCATATCTAACTGTAGTAGTGCAGAACATGAGAGATGTTGATGGAATTCTAAAACCTATTGCGTGGGATTTAGCGCGGGAACTCTCGAAGGAATATGACCTTCGTCAAGAGATGATATGGTGCCAAGACAATAAAAAACTAGGTTGCTGGGGATATCCCACAACATATGTTTCGAATGTCCATCACCACTATTGTGTCATCCTCCAAAAAAGAAAGCTTGAATGATTATAAAGTGCAAGAGTAGATATGCCTTCAGTTCCCATTATTTGTTGAGGGTATTTTGCTTCATGGAAACTGCTGAGATTATAGGAATTGATGAAGATGACCTTCACGGATTCATGGCAGTTCTTCCGAATATTTGGGAACACGATAAGCCAATCTTTTTTCCAGAATTAAAGCTAACACTCAGCAAATATGGGGAAACACCTGAATTGCTGTTTGGCGTATACATCTATTCTGCAGGAGCTTGTATTATGGTAGCATTTCTGGAATATCAACGAGAATTATCAACAGCAATTTTCGAGATTCATGGTTTCTGCTCAGATGTATATGATCGCCCAAGAGGGTTTCAATTTGGAGAGAAAAGACTGAGTGATATTATCATGAAAAACGCGGGTAAAGATTACAAAGCCTTCTCTTCAATTCCTCCGGGAGGCCTTTTTATCTGTCCAAAGTGTAAAGCACAATATACACTTCGCTCGATGAAGGTTTCAGCAGACGGACATATAGAGTGTCAAAATTGCGGTCGTCTAGTAGATTTCAAAAGTGATGAGGAACAAGAGAAGGGAGTCTCTTAAACCAGGCTCTACTAACGTTAGTGCTAAATCCTTTCAATACCACATCAAATATGAAGGTGGGATTCTGGTGACTGAAACTGTTGAGCTCTTCGATTTAGAAGAAAACGAGTTTAAAGCTATTATCAACAATCTAGAAAGTATCTATAGCACCAAAAAGAACTGGTATGACGCAGGGTTGCATCTAATATTCAGGAATTTTGGTGAACTTGATGAACTTATGTTTGGAGTTCATGTATTCAGTTTGGGTCAGGGAATAAGTATCTCAATCATATTGTCTGAGTATAATAGAGACACAAAGCGTAGTATTTTCAATATTAACAGCATCTACCTGTCTGGATTGAAAGCCTATTCCATATTTAAAAAAGGTGAAACCAGAATAAAAGAAGCATTACAAGGATTGACTTTCGAAGAGCTAGAAACCTACACCAAACTAGGAGTCTATGAAGGAAGTGACGAGATTTTCCAATGTCCCTATTGTAATGCACAATACCGACTGAGGGTGCTACACGTTGCTGAGGATGGAAAGGTTGAATGTCAGAACTGTGGCGTTCTTTCAAATCCCAATAAGATTACTGCAGAAGAGAGAACCGTTGCACACGATTCATAAGGCGCTTTAATCGCCATTGCATTATGTCTGGTCATATTCGCGATTTAACCATTGACGATTATGAACATATCAAAACGTTATGTGAAACAATATGGGAAGGAAACGATTACATTCCAGATATTTTTCCAGCATGGGTAGACAATCCCAATGGAAAAACCATTGGATTTTTTGTGGACGATGAACTATTAGCTATTGGGAATCTTGAAAAAATAAAGGACACTGATATTGCTTGGATTCAAGGACTTAGGGTGAAAGATGGTCATCGAGAAAAGGGATACGCTACAGTCATAACATCCGACCTAGTCAGGCATGCTGGATACCTCGGCATCAGACATCTATGGTATGCAACCAGTTCTAAGAATGAAGCATCGATGAGGGTTGCAGAGAAATGCGGATTTCATATTGCAGATAGTACAGGATACTTCCGCATTTACAAACCATACCCTGACCATTCCAAACCAAGCCAAGGTATTGTACCTCTCGTAGTGAGTCCAGAACGGCTCTTTGAACTATTAACAATAAATCAGGAATTGGTCGAAAGTCGTACTTTTCCACTTGCATGGCATTTCGAATTTAAAACTCAAGATGGCCTTAATAGGCTGCTAGAGAATGCGGTTACAAAAATAGTACTGGATGATTCTGGAAAAGCGCAGGGACTTTACTGTTTCGTAGAGAGAAAGAGAAAAGATGAACGGACAGCTGCATTCACAGTTTTTGCAGCAGACCGAGCTGTATTCGTTGATATCATGTCCAGAATGATAGATGAAGCTGAAACCATAAACGCAGATCGAGCAGTATTCTTTCTTGATCCAAGGGTTGCTGAATGGGCGTTGGGTTTGGGTTATGTTGAGGACGAATTCATCGGTCGCAAGTTCTTGCTTTACGAGTTGAATCCAAGCGTAGGTGGCTAAAGAAAGAAAAAAGGCTGGATGACCAGCCTATTCTAACCTGGTCTGAAATGAACTCTCACGTTAGGTTGAACAAAATAGAAGAAACAAATTAGACTAAGACCTACTCCTGGCCAGTTTTCTCCTATTGCGTAGAGAACGATTGCAAACACTGTGAATATCACAGCAATCAACCATCCAGTGTAGTCTTGTTTCAGGACCAAGAAGTAGATACCAAACCCAATCAGGGCGAGAACTGCACCTAGGAGAGACAGCTCATTCTCCCAAATTGCATATTCAATGCCTCCCACTATTAAACCAGTAATTGATTCAAGTAGTACAAGAATTGAAGCATATGTCACTTCTTTTGGTCGTGCACCTGTAGTTGCACCTGCATCAGCCATTGGTATTTCTGTCATGGTATATCACCATAGATTACAGCCAATTTACGATGGGTAATATTACTCTTTCGAGATGTACTAAGTTTCTGGTTCATCTTCATATTCGTAGAGAATCGACCAGTTGGGAGCATAATGGATAGGTTCGAAATCTCTTGCTTCCAGTTCGAGCGTTTCAACCTCTGCTACAATCTTCCGGAGCGTGTATGACTTGACACCCTCCCACGTAAGGAAGTCAGTAAGGTTTCGAGAGAACTCGCCTTGGTATCGTCCACACCTGCCCCCACAGAACACTTTGGTTTCTTCGCGAATCTCTAGAACACCTTCGCACCACTTGCAGACAGCTTCCATTCCATGGACATGTAATCGACCGTTGATTAGTTGAACAAAGAGGACTGTTTCGTCGAAGTCGATGACTCCCCATTCCTCGTCTTTGCTAGTTGTTTTTTGCCAGAGCTTCCTCACAGGTTTTTGCCGTTTCATCAGTGGTTCAGATGAAGTGGTCATAACCCCCTGACTAGACTTGGTCTTTTTCTCTTTGACTTCACCGAAATCTGAGAGTCTAGTCTGAAAGCTCCGCTTCATGTTCGTATGTATCTGAGGGGAATAGATAAACTTCTATCACTTTGGAACAAAGCTCAGAGTAAGAAAATACTTAATTCGCGTTATTGGAGGAGTACACGAAAGGTTAACAAGTTAACCCTACTTTTCAGCCCTTCCTCAAACTTCATTCTAGTCTTGCCAGAGAGGCCATACCCAATTTCTGAGTCGACAAAAATTTGGTAAATCACATGCAGATAAATTGCTCAACATACTCATTTTCTGAGTATGTATTTTTTTTTTATTCCGAAATTCCAGCAAGGTATTTTGCTATCTTCTTTCTTAGATCCAAATCATATCCCTTTAGGATTGCGACATCTTCCATCTGAGGAGACCCACCACCATGGAGACCTGCAACTGCAACAACTCCTCCGATAGATGAGCACAACATGTCAGAAAGAGCTCGATAGAGCTTATAGACATCCTCGGCAGGAACATCCTCTTTTCGCTTAATGTACTTCTGAAGGAGTGGTCCAATTTCCTTATCATAGAAGTCAGCCTCATGAGGAAGGGTCGCTGGCAGTCCTCCTGACAGGTCAGCTAGGATCTCAAGTTCATGATAGTAATTCTTTCCTGCATGCTTGCGGCCAACATTGCAGAACACTGCATCTGGAATCATGGTACCTGAATCATCTTTCGTAGCAGTGTGTGCAGCTGCAATACCTGAAGCGTAAACAAGCTCGCTAACACTAATCAGATCTGCGAGTTTCGACTGAACGTGTTTTTTATCCTCGATTCCACTATACTCACTCACTAATGCACTAAATCCGAGGATTATTTCAGAGCTTGCTGGTTTACAACCCGTGTAGCTGTGTCTATGATAAAGAGCAAATAGTAATGCAGCCCAGCCACCAAAGGCATGCTCTCCTTCATAACCACCAAGGAAAACACGGTCGTTGGGAATAAAGACATCATCAAAAATTATGAAATTCTCTACATCTCCAACCTCGCCAAAAGGACAAGAGAAATGCTCTCGTTTATGACTCGAAGCACGAGTTACTAGTTTAACACCATCCCAATCGCCGGGTATCGCAAATGCAACTGAGTAGGCATCTTCTTGTGGAGTCAACATCCGTGTTGGGAGAACAATGATTTCTTCTGCAACAGCAGCAGCAGTAATGTGATTCTTGGCACCTCGGACTACTATGCCATCATCTCGATGTTCAATGACTCGCAAGTATAAATCTGGATCAGCTTGCTCATGAGGGCGTAAAGCCCTGTTGCCTTTGACGTCAGTCTGGGCGCAGCTGCCTATGATATTATTCTCTTGCCAGTAATTTAGATATTTCAGGAATCTCTGATTGTATGGTCGACGCGTCATTGCTTCTGCCCTGTATGAGATTATAGATAGTGCATTCATTGCATCAATCCCCATACAACGAAAAACACAACCCCCAGTTTGACGACAGAGTTTTCTTGTTAGTTCCTGCTTCTTAAGCAAATCATCAACACTCTGATGAATATTGGTGAAGCGGTTAATTTTACCAAATTCCTGAGACTCCACCTCAAGCAAGTCCTTGAACTCGGGGTCCTTAACTTTGTCCAAAGTCAGTGCCATGACTCCTGCAACCGCTTGAAGTCGCGGGTCATCACGTCTTACATTTTCGCCATTGATTATCACATTAGGCTTCATTTGATAGAGCTTCTGTAGATATTCTTCTCCGGTCCTCATCTAAATCAACCGAAAGACATAGTGAAATCTGATACTTAACTTAAACGGAACAAAAGAGATTCTGCGATTTTTAGACTATTTGTTTATACAATTAATCGGACTATAGATGCTAAGGATAAAAATGGCATGAAACTTCGTTTTGGAATAAGATTCGACAATTCGTTAAGAATATCTCGACAAAATAAGAAACGCTCTTAAGTAGGACTCGAGGAGAAGCAGATAGAGGAGACATTTCTTGGCTGATTATCTTGATAGTCTGAAAGGAGAGATTGTTACCATCACCAAGACACTTGACAAGTTCTTTAGTGATAAGATTGAGCAGGTGACGCCACTTGGCTTGTGGCATAAGCAATATTACTCGAATATCAAGGAGTATATCATGCGGGGAGGAAAAAGACTGCGTCCAGTTCTTGTCCTTTTAGGATACAAAGCTATCAAAGGTGATACAGTTCCAAAGAACCTATACACTGCTGCTCTGTCAGTTGAAATTTTGCATAATGGATCACTTCTACACGATGACCTTATTGACCACGATGAGACCAGAAGAGGAGGTAAGACATTCCATGCAACCTATCGAGACCTCTACTTTGACAGAACCAAGGAAGAGAAGGCATCATTTGATCATGGAATGACAATGGCAATTCTTGGTGGCGATTCTCTGATTAATCTCGGTGCCTCTGCCATTACAGCAGCCAATTTGGATCCGGATGTTTCCTCACTATGTCATCATCTCTACGAGTTTGCATTCCAACACCTTGTTGATGGTGTCCTACTAGAGATGAATATGATACACGACAAAGCTGCAACCTCAGAGACCTACCTTCAGATGGTTAGAATGAAGACTGCGGTCCTCTTCGACCGTTCACTTATGATTGGTGCAGCAGCGGCTCGAGCAACGAAGTCTCAACTGAAGTCTCTTGAGGAGTTCGGAATCAAAGTTGGCCAAGCTTTTCAAGTACAGGATGACATTCTTGGATCATTTGGGGCTGAAGAAAAACTTGGGAAATCTGTTTCTGGTGATATCAGAGAAGGCAAAAAGACAATGCTTGTTTTTGAAGCATATGCCAGAGCAAATGATAAACAAAGGAAAGAACTTGACAACCTATTGGGTAAACCAAGTATCACTGATCAAGAGATTGAACGAGTGCGTGAACTATTTCGTAAAACCGGAGCACTAGAATCAACACAAAAGAAAATGACACAACTTCTAGTCGCAGGTCAAAAAGCGCTTGACAAAGCAGAACCACCTCTTGATATAAAATACAAGGAGTTCCTCATAGGGCTCTCAGATTTCCTTGTCCAACGAGATTTCTAGATTTAGTTATAATGACTCAGAAGGGCACAGTTTTATTGCTATCAAATTCGGATTTGTTGATTCTGATGACATATAGAATGCGGAATTATCACTTCGATACAGACCTTGATGACGCTAGGATATTCCTTGGTGAAATTTTCAATCTTACAAAAAAACTCTATACTTGGATCCCTACCAGGTTAGAGAACGAGAGACATGGCCCTTGTGGATCTGAAGAACAACGTGAGGACGATTCCAAACTCAGAATCTGGGAATACTTGGATGAAGATTCTTCATCCATTGCAGCGCTAACAATCCTGGAGTCGTATGGCTATTTCTGGGTGAATGTTCATCCTGATCACGAAGAGCTTGTTCAGAAAATAATTCCTGCAATAGAAGAACAGAGAAGACAAATGAACAAGGGCAATGACGAGGAGCTGAAGATTGGGACACCAGTTCCAGTTGGTTTCAAGTCAAGAATAGAATGTCTTAAAGAATTTGGATTTGAAGATGGAGGGCTCTGTGAGCACAATCAAGTTCGACCTCTAGATATACCACCTCCTGACTTTCAACCTCCAGAAGGATACATTGTTAGGCATGTTAAATTACCCGAAGATTATGAACCTTATAGTGAAGTAGTAAACACCGTGTTCTCTCATTGCGGTATGACTGAGAAACTAGCTATGCTCTATACTGAAGCCGGATTCTACCATGATGAACTAGATCTTGTCGCAGAAGCTCCTGATGGAAGTTTTGCATCTTTTGTTACAGTGAGGATTGACCCACTCACTAGAATGGCTGAACTTGAACCAGTTGGGACGCATCCTAACCATAGAGGAAAGGGTCTTGCAAAAGCACTATGTGCAGAGGGTATTCGACGTGTTCAGAAATACAATCCAACTTGCATTGTCATTCTAGGCGCAGCTTCGACAGAAAATGCAGCGAAGCTCTATGAGTCACTTGGATTCATTAAGGAAGATGTCCACCTCTGGAAAAAAATACTCTAAATGAATATAGAGTAGGGATAAGTAATTCTGCTAAGGATAATTCATTATTCTCATCCCGACTGCACGAGCTGATTCAAGGACACGAGTATTTTCACGAACGGAACTGCGACCATTCATTCCAGCTACGACCACAGTTTCTACATACTTCATACCTAAGTAATTACAGATGTCTTTAATCATCCCAATGGTATGCTGAGCATAATTCTCATCGCCACCACCCATTGGAATTGCTGTGATAATCTGTTTTCCTTGGAACTTCCTCTGGTCAATACCATACCATCGATCGATAAATGTCTTGAACTGAGCTGTTGGCCCCCACCAGTAAATTGGTGTACCTAAAACCCACACATCAGACTTCTCCATCAATGGCAATAGTTTCCTCATATCATCTTCATGGACACATTTCCCGGTGCGCAGGCAACCATTGCACGCTTGGCAAGGAGCAATATCTAGTTCATTAAGAATGATTTTTTCAGATGTTGCTCCTTGTTCAACAGCTGATGCAAGTATAGCATCCACCAAGGTTTCAGTGTTTCCTTGACGTCGAGGACTTCCAACAATCCCAAGAACATGCTTGTTCTCGTAAGGTGCTATACATTTCACCTCCAATAGTTTTCTCATCTTTTTACCATGACTATCTCAAAGTCAACAAGCTCAAGACGGATTTCTGCGAGCCCAATCATGGCAGCATTATTTGACTCAAAATAGCTCTCAGCTTGAATCTGGATATCAGTCCATCCTGCCTTTTTGCATTCTTTCGCTAACTCAACTAGCAGCCTAGGCCAAGCATAATTGTAGCCAGATCTCATTGCTGTGAATCTCATGATAATTCGCTCTTCATCACCAAAGACTCGTACATTGTTTGGCTGAAAACGAAGTGGCGCAGTTGCTGCTACCACCTTATCCCCATCAAAGAGAATGATTGCATGACCATCTTTCAAAACCCTGTCTCTGAAATAAGACTTGATACCTTCATCGTCAGAAATCTGGCTTCGAAGAGACTCCTCAGCTAGAAATATTTCTACTAGATAATCCATATCATTTTCAGTTGCTACTTTACTTGTGAGTGCAGCCGCTTCTTTAGAGACCTCCAGATTGCTTGTTTCAACTACATCGAGCGCTAGAATATATCTGAAAATATGATTATCCTCAGTAAAACCTCGGTTCTTAAAGAAATCCAACTGTGAATCTCTGAGTTTGGATCTCTGTATAATGGTTGTACCAATTTCTTTGGTTTCTTCTCTTGCGTCAAGATAATTCATCATCTCATCGAAAATCTTCAATTGAACATCAGATGGACAGCCAGGCATTGTCCATGGATAGCTTATGTAGGTTCGTCCTGTTTCTGATGATGAATCCCTAGCTGTGATATAGGCAAGAGGTTCACCCTCCTTAGTTAGGGCATATCTTGTCATTTCAGGAGCTCGCTGCAAGTTGCGTTCCCGAATAACCTCAGCCCTCTCAGGGATTCCTGATGCATGAGAGAAAATCTCGGCTTGAATATCTTCTAGACCCCTATCAGGTTCCCATACAGTATACTTGACTACCACTAGCTATTTCTCCTTGTTATAGAAAAAGAAAACTTCACGTTCCTGCATCTCAGGCTGCATACTTGCTATACCTTGGACGACTGGACCTTGAGCTCTAAATCCAAAGACAGATCTGATTGGAACTTCCTTCCATCCAGCGTCTTTTGCTTGTTTTGCTATTTCCATGAGCAATCTATTCCACGCATGAGTATATCCAGGTCGAATTGAGGTGAATCGCATAATGATTCTATCTTCATTTCCATCTAGGATTCGTCCATCAGGTTTGAAAACGAGTGGCGCACTAGCAGCGACTGCTTTGTCACCATCAAAGAGAATTACAGCATGCCCATCCTTTAGTACTCTGTCTTTGAAATAAGGAACATATGCTTCATCATTTGGAAAAGCTTGACTCATGAAGGGATCTGACTTTGTTAACTCTATTAGGGTATCAAGATCAGCTTCATTAGCAACTCGACATTTCAGATCTTTAGCAGGACCAGATACTTTCAACGCACTTGTTTTTTCAACATCAAAGTCCTTGGAGTAGGTATACGCAGTTTCATCCTTCGCAAAACCCCTATGTTCAAAGTACTCAATTTGTGCATCCTTTGTCTTCGATGCTAAGACCACACTTGTCGATATTCTCTTAGTGTCTTCTCTACTCTTCCAATAAGCGATCATGTCGTTGAGTAGTTTGTCTTTGACCTCAGTTGGACATTCAGGAAGCGACCAAGGATATCCAATATGAACTCTTCCAGGTTCTTGTTGTATTGTAAGTGAGGTAATGTAAGCTAGAGGCGCTCCATCCTTTGTGAACGCATAACGTGTGGCATCACTACCTCTCGTATCGTTTCGAGGTCCAATTTCCTCTGCATTAGCAGGAATACCTGACACCTCAGTGTAAATCCTTGCTTGAATATCTTCTAGTCCCTGACCAGAAGCCCAATTCTTGTAAACAACATTCATCTCAATTTCTCCTCATGTTGTTTTGCAAAAGCAAATGGTATGAAAAGAAATGGTTTATCTAATAAACCTTATTGCTTAAGATGCTTGAATAAACAAACTTATATTACGTGTTAGTGTGGTATGTAAACTATCAAGGGAGTTCACCAATCACTGGGAGTTAGGTTGGTAGAACCAGATTGTCATTAGATTTCATTACACTAGCGCAACTATGTTTTAGAAATTTATTCCCTTAGAACTATCTAAATTTCGGGCCCTCTACAAAAAATAGTACTCATCAAATTGGAAATATCGGAAGGCTGGGTGTGATTCACCCAACACCTTCCAAAAATACAACTTGTTTCTTATGCTTCAGCCATCATTGGCAAAAGCTTTGTTGATTCAATGGATGTGCGAACTTCCTGAAGCCTCTTACTCAGTTGGATGTATTCTTCGTCACCTCGAAGACTTTCGACCTTCTTCTTGTAGTCGTTTTCATCTTTATACTTTGAAAGGTAATAGACCTCATTCTCGTTCTCAGCATTTACCCAGAAACCTACAATATCCACATGGTGTTTATCATAGATCTTCTGAAATTTCTCCCGCAATTCATCCATATCTTTGCCGGATTTTGAATTTGATCGATATAACATGTACAATGCCATGATAATCACTAATAATTCACTATAGTTAATACTTATATTAGTTTTGAAAAGTGAAAAGAGAGCTAGATACTGTGAAATGAGGCTGACTACAAAGAGTAGCTTGTTATCCGAGGCTGAAATATTTGTGCAAATGCACAATTTGAAAGGGTTAAAATATTAGTGCGAGAGCTCAATGTTCTTAATTCTAATAGTTACAAACTGGTATTACTACACGTCATAGATATTTGAAAACGAAATCCATCTATCAATGTGGAGAGGAGTGAGAAGATGTATGAGTAGAAGAGGAACTACAAGGACACTTGCCTGTTATCTTACATGCTTGATGCTTTTTGTACCGTTTGTTGGATTTTTAGATCCAACTTATGGATCAAAATCCGAGAAAAATGCGAATAGGGATATCCAGAAAGAAACAGCAGTTCTTGAAGTGAACGAGATGCCTCCTCGGATGTGTGCAGACTTGGTTTACGACTCCGAGTCGGACAGACTTATCTTCTTTGGAGGGTCAATCGTGACCGTACAACCAGAATTTGATGACACTTGGAGTTACGATTATAATACTAACACATGGACGAACATGCAACCTACCATGCACCCACCTGCTACGGATTTTCATCAGATGGCGTATCATTCTGGACAGGACAAAGTGGTACTCTTTGGTGGTCACGTAAGTGGTTCTAGTATACAATGGCGAAACCACGATGAAACTTGGGTGTATGATTGCAACTCGAACACTTGGACTAACATGAATCCTGTTTTGAAACCACCTCCGTTTGCCGGAGGAGCAATGGCCTATGATAGTGAGTCGGACCTCATTGTTTTGTTCGGAGGATATGGAGATACTGGTGCCCCTGGGGGAAATATATATTCAGTAACATGGACATATAACCTGACTTCAAACACATGGACTGATGTCACAACAAGTTCTCAACCCTATAAGCGCTCCTGGGCTACAATGGCGTATGATAGTGAGTCAGACCTCATTGTCTTTTTTGGAGGTTGTAATTGGACTGGATATTCCGAAGGAATCGTAACAACGTTTACCGATACTTGGACCTATGACGTTGACACAAATACATGGACAGAGATTGCTACCGAAGGTCCAAATATGATTGGAGAGTTTGCTTATGACAGCGAGTTAGACAGAGTACTCTTCTTTGGCGGAGCTGTAGATTGGTCTGAATTAGCTAAAGATTGTCGGTCTGAGACTTGGGCGTACGATACTAACACGGAAACATGGGAGAACATGAATCCTAATCCTAGACCAGGTATAAGGTGTCGAGGAGAACTGGTTTATGATAGTGAGTCGGACAAAATTATCCTTTTCCAGGGAGTACTCAATGGAGGATGGCCTAATGAAACTCTCGTTAGTGACTGCTGGTCATACGATTACAATAATAACTTGTGGAATGATGTTGATTCCGACTGGCAACAAGTAACCCCGGTTGTTTCTCCTGGGATGAGATGCGGTTCACCAATAGTGTATAATGACGACTCTGACAGAATGGTCATATTTAGTGGATGGTCGGAAGCGGACCCTTCGAATGGAGTGCCATATAATGACACATGGAGCTATGACTACAATAGCAACACATGGACGAATATGTCTCCAGTAGCTCTACCCCCCGGACGAGGGGGCCATAGTATGGCATACAGTAAAGAGGATGACATTATAGTCATGTTTGGAGGCTCAATTGAAGGGGAGCACGCAAATTGGGCGTATATGGATGACACCTGGGTGTATGACCTGAATGCCAACACTTGGACAAACAAGTCTCCGATCAGTCATCCAAGTCCGAGAGTCTACGCGAGTATGGCGTATGACAATGAGTCTGATGTCTTCGTATTGTTTGGAGGTGCCACTAGCTACGAGGTTGATGATTTTACTACTAGTCATGAAACTTGGATATATAATCTGACATCCAATACATGGACCAATGTCACCACTGGAGTGCATCCACTGGCCAGGTATAATGCGGGCATGACATTTGACTACATCAACAATCGACTGCTACTAGGCGGCGGTGACTGGAGTTATCCATGTGATATCTGGGAGTATCAGAGTACAACTAATGAATGGACAGAAGTGTCGCATATCACTGCTCCCCAACCTTTCGGTTTTACAATCTCATATGATCTGGAGTCACAAATTGTGGTTGCAGCTGGAGGTCCAATTGGGGAATCCCAAGATTCATTCGTCAATGAAACATGGACATTCGACCAAACCTCAGGTAAATGGACCAATATGTTCTCACTTTATCCTCCTCCAGCTAGGAGTTGTCATTCCCTTGCATATGATGTCGAATCTGATAGAATCATACTGTTTGGCGGACGTGCATTAGGGGAGCTACTGGGCGACACATGGGTATACAACTATAAACTCAATGATGAGATGTACTTGGACTTTGACAATGATGGTCTTATGAATTATCTAGAATCGCAAATAGGCACAGACTATCATAATGATGACACAGACTCAGATCTTATGCCTGATGGATGGGAGTACTTCAACGGTCTAAATCCACTAATAGATGATACAGACGAGGACCTCGATAGTGATGGACTATTGAATCTAGAAGAGTTCCAACATGGCACTGACCCCAATAACAGTGACTCCGATGCTGACTCCGTATCAGATGGATTAGAAGTACACACGTACGGCACTTCACCTCTGGATAGTGATTCAGATGATGACCTCATGCCTGACGGTTGGGAGATCAATTTTGGATTGGATCCTCTGCTCAATGATACCTATGATGACCTGGATGATGATGGTCTTCTGAATTATTATGAGTACTTGAATGGCACCTATCCAAACAACAATGATACGGATTCCGACCAAGCGAGTGATGGATGGGAGGTCTTC
>JAEORI010000117.1 GCA_016840965.1 Candidatus Thorarchaeota archaeon
ACATGAGAATCTGGCAGGAACTGTAGTTGTAATTTCACTTTCCGTAGACACCTCAGAAACAGTTTCTATGATGGATGTTTACAAGACCAGTAAAAGCCTTCCATGGGCACATGGTGTTGACAACCGACTTTTCTTGGACTACTTCAGTATATCAACAGTGCCCTCGATGGTTTTAATTGATGGTGACGGATTCTTCAGATTCTTCCACGTCGGGCTTTGGTCCGCGGCGAGCATATCTGATACTGTAGCACTAATTGCATAACAGGAGGTCTGAGGGATGCAAGGAGCTATTGAGTTAGGTTTCCTCTTAGTGAAACTTGCAGGAGTTTTCGGGTCTGGTCTATTCATAGCAGTGTCACCTTGTCTGTTCCCCCTTCTCCCGTTATTCTTGATAAATAGCCTTCAGTCTGCTGATAGCCGTCTACGAAGCGTACTGGTGAGCACAGTCTTAGTAGCAGGTATTCTCAGTTCAGTTGCCTTCTTTATAGCTGTAGCCGGATTCATTGGTAGTTTTCTCATAGATTACTACATTGAGTTTCAAGCGATAATTGGACTTATTATTCTCTTCTTGGGCTTGGTAATGATATCTAGTACACTACAGAAGAAACTTCGATTCTCATCCCTGAGTCTGAATTCTCAACCCAAAGCTCCAACGAATCTATTGAGTGTCTACATTGTTGGTTTGGGATACTCTCTTCTAGCAGCGCCATGTTCTGGTCCTGCAATATTAGGTACCGTGGCTCTTTTTGGTGCTGAAACTGATTTAATCTCAATCATTTTACTTTTCATCGTACTCTCCATAGCTATTGCTATCCCATATTTTCTGATAGCAATATTGACTGGAGAAGCAAGAATGAGAATGGCACTGATTATCAGTAAACAAGCCCGTAAAATTGAGGTCATAGCTGGCACAATCTTGGTGATAATAGGTCTACTTCTCTTCGCGCAGCTATTTGGATTTCGATTCTTTATCTAATGCCTAGTAAAAAGATGTAATACCTTGTTTCCCATTGGTCCAATATGTTTCCAGCTAAAATCCTCGACCTGGATTCCCTAATGAGTCTACCAACCATTGGTCATGTTATGGTTTCTCCTGACAAGAAACATCTTGCAATGTCAATCAGTAGGATTCAAGAGAATTATGACGCCTTTCTAAAGTCTACAGATGGTACAGGAGACTTGACTCCACTTACAAAGACTCCTGAGGTTACAGTTGTTGAGGATTGGGCTCCTGACTCGAAATCTATTCTAGTAGGCGAAGACAAAGCGCGAAATGAGAGAGTCACCCTCTACCGTGTATTTCTTGATAGCCCCTGTGAAATGAACCCGGTGACGGAAATTGAACCCAAATTCTACATTCAAGGAGGCTACTTCGGACCCCGAGGAGATTTCATAGCTTACTCTGTGAACTATGACTACGACACAAAGAAGGAAACTGAAACTTTTAGAATCGTGGTTCAGTATCTAGATTCAGGTTCGAAGACTGTTATTGCCAGTCCAGATAGACCTGAGTCAGTGATGCCTTCTGTAGATCCAAATGGAAGATACGTGCTCTACAATCGGTCTGATGAAGATCCTTCAGGAGACCAGTGGTGGTTAGCTTCAATAGATGGAAATGAAGACCGGGAGATTCTAAATTTTGGTCCAAAGGCAAAAGTGGCAGCAGATTGGACGGATGATGGACGTATCTTATTCGACACAGATACACTTGATGGGGTTCGTCATGATTTTGTTGGAATTGGTCTCTACAACCTTGCATCAGGTGAAATCCAGTGGTTATCAAAACCTACCGAGGGCGGCACATACAGCCTGTCCAGCGTACCAAAGTATTCCAATCATATCATCATGGCTGAAGAGCGTAATGCTCGTAAGAGACCATTTCTCTTTGATCTCAAAATGGATACAATCCAAAACATTACTCCGCTTCGAGGAAACCTTTGGCCTATTACTAACATGGGAAATGGAGATTGGCTGGGATTATTCTATAGTTCAATCCATCCTTACGATATTGTAAGATTCAATGTGAATGAACTTGATCCTTCAAAATTCATGCTTATTACAAATATGCTAAATCGTAGTTCAATTAAGCGTGAAGACTTAACTCCTGCTGAGGAATTGAGATGGACCTCTGTGGATGAAACATCGATTCATGGTTGGTTGTATCAGCCTCGAAATCCCAATGGCAAAACCATTGTGACAGTTCACGGAGGACCAACAGCGCATTCTGAAGAAGCTCTTGATCCTAAGATTCAATATTTCTGTTCGCTCGGGTACAATGTACTAGATCCGAATTACCGGGGGTCCACAGGATATGGAGTGAACTTTCGAGAGCTTATGAAGAAGGATGGATGGGGGGGTTTCGACAAAGAAGACATCAGAACTGGAATTGAGTATTTGATTGAAAATGGTTTTGCTTTTCCATACAAAGTCGGAATCTACGGAACCAGCTATGGTGGCTATATGAGTTGGTTGGCAATCACTCAATTTCCACCTGATATTATCGCTGCGGCTGCACCTGTCTGTGGTATGACTGATCTAGTCGTTGATTATGAAACTACTCGTCCTGATTTGAGACCATTATCGGAGGAGATGCTCGGTGGTTCTCCAAAAGAGGTGCCAGAAAAGTATCAAGAGCGGTCTCCCATCAACTATGTACAGAATATTCGGGGTAAACTCTTGATAGTTCAAGGTCTTAGAGACCCTAATGTTACAAAAGCCAACATGGCAGAGGTAGAAAAACGGTTGGAGTCTAACAGGATACAGTACGAGAAGCTCGTCTTCGATGATGAGGGACATGGTATTGTGCGTGAAAAGAATGTGAAGATTCTCCTATCTAGGTTAGCAGCGTTTTTTGACGATTCGCTCTGATTTTGCCAAAGTTAATATCGCTACGCAACTTATATCTCACGTCCGATAGGACGAGGGGTTTTTGGAATGGAACATCGTAGAGTGGCGTTCCAAATAGTTGTCTTACTTAGTCTTTCAATTATAACTCAATGCAATATTACCAAGGAATTCCAATACCACAGAATGATTATCCCTGTCAAACACTATGAAACAGCTTATGTTACTCACGAACCTTTCAATATCACGACTGATGTTGATTTTGAAACACAGGCTTGGCCAGGTAATGGATCCCTCTCAAATCCCTATCTAATAGAGAATCTCAATATCACAACGAACAACTCTACTTGCATCTGGGTCATGAATACAACAAGCCACTTCATTATCCAAAATTGCCTATTCGTATCTCCCGTTTCCGATTATGTTGGGAATCAACCTTTGTATCCACTTACACTCACGAATGTGAGTAATGGAGTTATACAAGGAAATTACGTGAAAAACAGTTCTGCGGGGTTTTCAGGCTACAGTCTTTCTGCTTGTACTATTTCTGAAAATAAATTCAATGTCACAAATTATGGAATAGTCATCCTATGGAGTAATCACACAGCCATCTTTAACAATACCCAAGAATTCGATCCTTGCTACTCCAGCCTATTTCTCAATGGAGGTACAAACTACACAGTTTCTCAAAATAGGTTCGGCAATATTCGATATATAGGAATTACCGCATGGTCTATCTATAATTCCAGTTTCGTTCAGAATACTCTAATTGGTTCGGATGATATCGATGAATTTCCCTGGATTGGCATTGAAGTGTGGGGTGGAACGTTCTGCAAAGTCCGTCAGAATGAAATAGCGAACTTCCGTTGGAGCGGCATCAATGTTCAGGGAGGCAATCACCTGATTGAAGGTAACAATGTCAAAAATGGGAACTTTGGAATTCAGATATCTGCGACTGATTGTATTGTGAGAAGAAACAATCTTTCTACTAATTCTGAAGCAATTGTGCTTGTCGCAGCAAATAGAACAGGAGTCTTTGAAAATAGCATAACCGGGAGAAATGGTAGATATGATATGGGAATTGCTATGCATGGAGGATACGATTGCGAAGTTTATTTGAATGACATTAATTATGTGGGGCATGGACTATATCTTCAAGGAGCGACCGGTTTCAATATCTCAAGCAACTCTGTGACTGATGGACGATACGGTTTTGCTTTCGGTTGGTCCTCTAATTGGGGTAGTGTACCTGAAGGACCTTTCTCTGATTGTGATATCAGAAACAACTCACTTGATCGAGGAGGGCTCTATCCAGTAATTGAGAATTACGAAAGTTGGGATTTTGAAACAATACGATTTGAAGACAATACAGTAAATAACAGACCTATTGGTTTCTATCCCTATCTTGATGGCACGTTAATTGATGGAGCTGACTACGGTCAATTATTTCTCGTCAGTTGTAAAGAAGTTACTATACGTGAAGGAGATTTCTATGGAATCAATTCGACTAGGAGTGAGAGTATTTACTTTGACCTAGACATAGCCTCCACTGTAAATCTTCTGAATTACATGTTATTTGATGGAGCTGACTACAGTCAATTATTCCTCGTCAGTTACACAGATGTTGTTGTACGTGAAGGGGATTTCAATGGAATCAATTCGACTAGGAGTGAGAGTATTTACTTTGACCTAGGCATAGCCTCCGCTGTAAATCTTCTGAATTGCACGGGATGCGAACTTGAGGATGTTCGCTTCCACAATAATACAATTGGAGTTAGCATTCAGAATTCAAACGATTGTTTGCTACGAAGTTGCTTCATTTGGGAAAATGGGATGGGTATCAATTTTGTCAACAGTCTGAATTGCGAAATGTACTACAATGATATCCGGCAAAACACGGATGGCGTATTTCTAAAAGACTTCGATGGATGTCGCATCTTTAACAATAGCATCTATGAGAATTCTAGAGGGCTCCTCCTAAATAGCTCTTCAGAATGTTTGATTATACACAACATGATTTACAATAATACCGGCGTCGGAATTTCCCTGGATCTGACATCACACTATAATTACATCTATGAAAACACGTTTGAGAATAACGCACCCAATGCTATCTGCGAGGGTACTTCAAATCATTGGGATAATCAGGTTGATACCGGGAATAGATGGTCTGACTACTCAGGAGAAGGTCCATACATAATTGATGAAAATGATCAAGACAATTATCCCATAGTTGACATTGAAACGACAGTTCAACCACCACCAAACGGTTTTGACACAGGTCTCGTTGTTGTTGTAGGCGGGATTATCGTGGGTATTGTAGCACTTGTTGTTTTTATAATAGATAGACGACAAGTTATCATTGTTGATTAGTCGAACAGGTTTTCGGAATCAGAACGAAGGATTTGAGATGCTGAACTATCTCCCTGTTCGAAATCTACGCCCCTAACGATTACAATAGGAACCCCTTCATCTGCTTGACCCATGACAAGTTCAGCTGAAGCAGCTATCTGGTCAGCTAGACATACAAGTGACCCTCTAAGCTCATTTCTGTGGATGTCTTCTTTTCCTACATTGCGAATGAATGGGGACATACCTGCCACTCCAATTGCTAGATTGACTGCACCTTTCCTCCACGGTCTACCCTGGGTGTCAGTGATGATTACTGGAATATTAAACCCATGGGACTTGTTCAAGGAATCACTAATCCTCTTAGCTGATTCGTCAGGATCATCAGGAAGCGAGATGAGCGAGTCTTGAGGCGCATTACTTTCATCAACTCCTGAAAAATCAGTGATAATTCCAAGCTTCGTCTTTGTAATAAAAACAGGATCTTCCCTAAGGACTTCACTAGCTTCAAGTAATGCCACCTCCACCCTTTCGGGAGAGTGCCCAATGCATTCCGCAATCTTCCTAGCTCTCTCTGAAACATGGATTTCCTCTAAATGATACAACTTTCCTTCAGCAATTGATACGATTGAATGAGTCACAACAATGATGTCACCTGGGTTAAGCTCAATTTCATTCTTCTTTATTGATGAGAGAATCAAATCTGTAATGTTGTCTCCAATCTGGACAATGGGGAACCCTACTAATGGAATAACGTCGATACTTCTACCACGCATCATGGTTCACTCTATCTCTTCTGGTGATATCTCTTCAAACTTGTCGAAATTCTTCGATCTGTACTTTCCCAGACCCGCCTCCATCAATAGATTTTCAGGAATCATCTTGTATAGAAGGACACCACCTAGCACGTTGATTGTGGCTTGAAGGATATTCCATGGGATGTACGCAAATGATGCAACTACTGCGACTTCAAATGGCATGTACCCAAAAAAGGTAAACAACATGATATTACCAAAATACATCCCTATTGAGCGAAAAGCACATGCTGAAATCAAATAGACTCCTGTTGCCCATTTCCAATCAATGTCCCGATTTCTCATTGCTATTTTCGCGACTATCAATCCCAGCATAGTTAGAAGCTCAGAAAGACCCTTGAAGGCTGCACCAGTGAAATTCCTGTAAGCAATGAAGACCCACATCACACCTATTGAGAGGACTGAATAAAACATTCCAAGTCCCAGGAAAATGATCATTATTGGAATCCCAGTCCAGTCGATTGTAAACCCTGGTACAGGTGTATAGAAGTCAGTCAATCCGACGATTGGAAATATCTCGAGCGCGATGATGACTGAGGTGAAAATAGCAAATATCGCAATACTCTTTGAGTCTCTTCTTATCACCATTCTTTCAAGGGTCTCCTGACTCTCTCATAGTTGGACTTGAGATTGCGCAGTACATGGGAAGAATAAAAGGTAATTGTATCTACCCACTCGCCTTTATTTTGAACCTTCGAAAAAGGATTGCAATCCCTGGTCCAAAGACCAGGAATACTGGTTTTGGTTGTTTCTAATGCTTGTGATGCACTTCTGCAACATGTTTCTTCATCTCTTTTTTTGAGTGTAGTATCTTACCATAGAGCTTGCATTCGAATTGTTCTATTATTTTATTCATCACAATCATGTAAACTATTGTTTATTGAAATTATTAAGTTTTTTATAAATATTAATAATCTCAAACTTTGAGAACATAAGCTCAAAGATTTTGCTGAATTTTCGAAAAATGAATC
>JAEORI010000118.1 GCA_016840965.1 Candidatus Thorarchaeota archaeon
TATTTTTTCGAAAAATGAGAGACTGCATTATTCGATATTGTCTCCAAAATTTCGTAGTAACTTCTTTGATTTTGATTTTTTGTAGCAATTTGACTAGACCAGACATTTTTTAACTTGGCTCAAAAGTTTGAAAGGACAATAACCACCCAAGACTCGGAGTGGAGCATGACTTGAGTAAGAAGAAAATCATAATTATGGGTGCGGCTGGAAGAGATTTTCACAATTTTAATGTCGCATTTAGAAACAACAAAGACTACGAGGTTGTTGCGTTCACTGCAGAACAGATACCAGGAATCGGTGATAGAAAATATCCCCCAGAACTCTCGGGGCCACTTTATCCTGATGGAATCAAAATCTATCCGGAGGAAAAGCTACCCGAACTCATCAGGGAACATAAAGTAGAGCAGTGTATTTTAGCATACTCAGACCTACCACATGAGGTAGTAGGACATAAGATTGCATGGGTAAACAGCCTTGGTCCAGATATGAGATTAATGGGACCGGATACAACGATGATCAAAAGTAAGAAGCCAGTTGTTGCTGTCTGCGCTGTTCGAACCGGATGTGGAAAAAGTCAAACCTCAAGACGAGTTAACCAAATTCTAGTTGGCTTAGGATTAAGACCGGTCAATATACGTCACCCGATGCCATATGATCCAGACCTTACAACACAGATTGCTCAACGATATGCAAAGATTGAAGATATGGATAAGTACCATTGTACAATTGAGGAACGTGAAGAGTACGAGCCCATGATAAATATGGGTGTGATTCTCTATGCCGGCGTAGATTATGGTAAAATCCTTGAACAGGCGGAGAAAGAAGCTGATGTAATTACCTGGGATGGAGGCAACAACGACTTCCCATTTTACAAACCAGATCTCCTAATTGTTTTAACAGATCCTCATAGGCCTGGCCACGAGATCTCATATTACCCAGGAGAAACAAACCTCCGCATGGCTGATGTCGTTGTAATCAACAAAATCGACACCGCAGATTATGAGGACATCGAAGAAGTCAGGGAAAACATCATGTTTGTCAATCCGAGTGCAACTATTATTGATGCAGCCTCTCCTCTCACTATTGATGATATGGAGAAGATTCGAGGCAAGCGTGTGATTGTTGTTGAAGATGGACCAACTGTCACTCATGGAGACATGCCCTATGGCGCAGGGTATATTGCAGCTAGAAAAGCAGGTGCTATCATAGTAGACCCACGACCATTCGCAGTCGGAAGTATTGAACGTACTTTCGAGAAGTATACCCATCTAGAGGATGTTTTACCTGCAATGGGCTATGGGAAAAAACAGATGGAAGAGCTCCAGCAGACTATAAACAAATCAGATGTTGATGCTATTGTAATTGGAACTCCAATTGACCTAAGTCGAGTCATCAAGATTAACAAACCAAGTGTCAGAGTAAGATATGATCTTCAAGAGATTGGCCGACCAAACCTTGAAGATGTACTAAAGGAGTTCGTAAAAAAACACAATCTGAAATGAAATAGTCTGGGGGAAAAATCCCCCAGAATCTAATTTCATTATCACGCCAATCTATCCATTCACAATCTCAATTCATCCAAGCTAGTGTGTCTTACTCGAGATCTTAAATCACTATAAAGCACAACTGGAAAAATCAAGTTCAATGAATTGAATAATAGAGCAGATATCATGGCTCCAATAACTGTAGAATATGGATTTAGAGGGATGGCAGAGCCAATACCAAATCCTATCATAGCATTGAGCACAATAATCGAAATACCTAGAAGAAGTTGACCTGCCAGTACATGAAGAACTTTTCCACTTGTAAGCTCCCATGAATTCTTCAAGGAATCAATTGCTGACATGTCTGTGTCCACTACAATTGCTAGGGTAGGAGCAAACCTCGCGGAGATATAAAGTGCAACTATCCCGCCGACAATGAGCAGAACGAAAGCTGTCAATATTAGTTCAATAGAACCAGGAGGGAAGATTGGATTGAACGGATCAGAGATGTCGACGCTTTCCATGGCAATTCCTGTTAGAATAAGGCTGGGTGTTATAGCAGCTGATACTACGATGGCAAGGAGTATCTGGACAACTATGATTTTCAATGTTTTACTGGATGCATGAGAGAAGCTTGATCCAATCTCTGATCTACGTCCAGCATAATCATCAAGAGCAAATTTGGTTGCGGCGCCAGTTACAACTGCATTAATGATAAACGCAACAGTAGCAAACACCAGCGACATAGTTATGATTGATAATTCCGGAAGGGTAGTATATGTGAAAAGATCAAAAAAGTATGTAATCGGATTAGTTGTGATTACTCCTATGGCGTTAAAGAGTATCAGGAGAAATAGGAAGGACAGCATGGTGAGTGCTATTCCAGGTATTCCAACTATGACGATATACTGACCCAATTTACGTGCCCATAGACTAAACGTGTTGGAAACAAGACCAGTCGCACTCACGCTATATGATTCAGGGTATGAATCAGAGGGTTCAAGTCCCAAACCATCATCAAAAGCCAAACAAAAGCCTCCTTTATTTTTCATGCAGATATTATTTTGATTTAGCTGCAATGTCTGATTCTGGCGTAAATATCCTAGCTAAAATCTATGCCGGTTTTGGTCTATTGTCAATGATTTCCATAAACTTCATACCGCCAGCTTTCTCAATCAGCTCTTCGAAGCCAATTATGATGACATTCGGGGTGAGTTCCGTGTTTGTTTTTGTCATCTTTTGGATGTCCAAAATCAATGCTTTATGATTAGCGGACAATGCGCCTCGAGGAGCTACATAGAGATTCAAAGTGTCCATGCTATATGGATCAGACATATCCTCCTTTGCGACTTCAATCTGTACCTCCTCAACACCATTGATTGAGAGAAGTTCCTCCCGCAATGCTGTAAGATTGACAGTAGCACCCTTGATTTTTTTCTCACTTAGACCCATGATGTCAATCTGCGCTTGTGCATCATTTGTTCTACCTATATCCCAGAAGAAAGGACCATCAATACCACATATTGAACACTTGCCTTCTTCCTGGTGAGACGCAACATCTCCCAAGAGGAATCCTTCAAAAACAGTGCCAGTTCCATCAAGGTGGAAGAGACACATATGACCAGATTCGTTTTCTTCTACAAACTCATAAGTTCCATCATCATTTAGTCGAACAAGTTCGAAGGCAAGCATTAATGGTGAAACATTGTGATATGGACCGTGTCTATCACACTGCACAGCGAACGAAATCTTACTTTCAGAAGAGGCATATCCTCCAACTACTCGAACTTCTTTAGCTCCTTTCTCCTCTAGTGTTCCAACCATATCATCAACAGCAGGTTCATAGATCTTTTCTCCAGCTAGCAACAAAACACATTTCTCTGGGGCAGTGTAGTCCTTTGCTTCCTTCATTGATTTGAAGAATCTGTTTCGTAGATAGCTAGGCATTCCAGCAAAGCTATTCACCTTGAATATTCCCGCAAGGTCAACAAGTCGTTCACTAGGAATTGCTCCACCAGCACTGGTGGCAACATAGAACTTTGACATCTGTCTGAGTCCTAGGTTGACAGCATGCCATCCAAGATGAGGTGCGTAGGGAAATAGATTCATACTAGATGATTCCCATCCGCTATCTACGAATGGATCTATCGCCATTTGACCGACTTTCACGCAATTTTTGTATAACAAATCATTATCATAGCGAGTCAAAAAGACAGGTGATGGCAAACCGGAAGCTCTACCTGAACTCAACCAAAATTGCAATGGCGAGAATTGGTAAGTCGCTCGTTCTTTCAGACGTGCCATAGCTGCTTCTTTTCCAATACCGATTTTGACCTTGGCTCCGTTATCACGGATGAATTTTGCCAATTCTTTGTGACCAGACTCATTTGCATACTTCATAAGGTTGCCAATCGCTTCTGCGGATTCACGCGGTTTTCCATCAACTTCAGTTGGATTCAGCACAAATTTTTGTAGGTTATCCTTGTAATCGATTTTCTTGACTAGTGGAATATTGTATTTTGCCCAATCCTCAATACATGTGATGTTGAAGGGGTCTATGTTGTTGTCCTTGAACATCTTACGATAGTAAGGATGGTTTGGCCAGACTTGGTATCGAATGAAAGCCCTGAATTTTTTATCTTGAATTTCCTTAATCTCGCGATGATTTGTTTGCTTTAATTCTTGAAACGTGAATGTGTCTTTTGTCATCTACCTGCCTCCAAAGATTAATTCACAAGTAGTTTCGCGAACGTATCCGACATAATAAACTTGTGAGTGATGATAATATAGGAAATACACGCTTTTAAGGGTCTGAAGTAGAAACTCATAATAGACTAGTACACAGTTGAACAATCGTCAAAGACTAATGGTCAGGAGTGATTTCATTGTCAGAAGCTGATGAAAAACTACAGAAAGGCATCATCGAACTAGATAAAGGAAATGATAAGAAGGCATTTAGTCTGTTTAAAGAAGTGTTTGAAGAAAGGCAAGAAAGGCTTCTCCAGAAAGTTAAGGAAAATCCAAAGTCTCCAACCTTGATGTTAGATGCGCTCTATATGATTCATGGGCTTGTTTGGTTACGAGTAGCTGAAGCAGGGAAAGAGAAAAAACATAGTGTTGAACTACTAGGAAAAGCTGTTGGAACAGTGGAGGCAGCCAGAACAGCCTTAGGACCATTAGTGAATGGACTGGCACTGTGGGCAAAGGAGAAGAATATTAAGGTCGTTCATAACAAAGCACTAGGTCTTCTTGCAGCTACAAATGACTTAGAAGATATGGCTAAGAAAGCACTAGAAGCCAGCCGAAGGATGGCATAATACATAACCCTCAGATATGAATATGAAACCACTCCGGGGAAGACCCTCTATTTTTTCATATATTCTGACCACTCTTTGGCAGAGAATCGCTTTTCCATTATTTCAAGCTCTGAAAGAACAGCTGATTCAAGATCAATTCCGAATGCGTTGGCTATTTGTGTAAAAAGATTAAAAGCTTGAGCAAACTCACGGCGAAGCTCTTCCTTCTTTGGAGCTTTATGTCCTAGACCGATGACTTTGTACCCTTCCTTCACTGTAATGTGTCTCGAAATTTCACCCAACTCCTCAATAAGATGTGCAAATACAAGAGAAGCGGGAAATTTCTCCCATCCTCGCTCTTTATCGAATTCATCGAGTTTTTGTTGAAGCTCACGGAGATGCATCATGTCATCCTCTTTGTTAGTTGTAACACCTGTGCACGGGCCTGGTCTAGAATTGATGTCGAGGGATTTGTCAATTGTCCAAGTGCTGTATCTTCTGGTAGTGGAACTCCGCCTAGAAACATGGCTTCACTTATGACACCCATCATTTCTACTGGGGGTAAAACAGCACAGGCGAGTATTGTACCAGTTCTAATTCCTTGAATATTGGTGACAATCTTCCAGATCTTTGACCCATCAGTACATCTGCATTCAGTAAGGTTCTTAGAATTTGGCACTTTCTGAATTTGGCTTACCTCAACTGCAAGAATGTCAACAGCATAAGCTGGTTCGTCATCATATTCCTGAAGTTTCTTGATGATGCCTTCGACAATTCGAAAGGCGTAGAACACATCTGATAGACTGAGGCTTTCATTGACAGTTGATGGTTTGTAGCCGGATGTCTTAATTGCAGCCTCCATGATATTTCTAAATTCTGCAATGCTTTCCACAATCTTGCGTGTGGCATCCATCTCCGCTACTTTTGGAGCCGGAACATATGAGTATTTGACTTCATAAATCAGACCTCCAGCTAGTTGAAGTGCTTGTGCTAGTCGAGAATAGTCGACATGAATCTTGAGTTTTCTATTGCCCACAACTTCATGAAGACGTCTAAGTGCATCTTCGAGGACAAGTAATCGAGCATCTTTTGCAGTATCCATCACATACACCAAATCTTGTGAGTTGAAGTGTTCAGATAAACCTCTCTTTGGCGATAAGGAGGCCACACGAAGTGATATAAAGACATGCGCAATAATCCAGCCCGATTTCAGCAGTGGGAGCAATGTACCTTGATACAAGCTGTGTACATCCTAATTGCAGATAGTGGTCTTTGTGTCCTCGACAGAAAATATGGCGAAGCTGACATGGATCCTAATCTAATTAGTGGATTTCTTACCGCTCTTATTCAATTTGGTCGCGAACTCAGTGATGGAAACCGAGTTCATGTGATAGACTTTGGTGCATTTGATATCTGTCTCTCACTGAAGGATAACATAATAGTAGCAGCTATAGTGGACAAGGTTGACGACGGGAATGCTGCAATGGCTGTTCTGGGTGAAGTCAATAACGCATTTTCAAAGAAATATGGTGATATGCTGGAAGAATGGGATGGAAATCTTGAACCTTTTGAAGTGTTCTACAAACCTTTGGATGTGATCACGAAAGATGGTCACGCTTCTGAAACCAAAATAGTTGTGCCAGTTCTGAAGGGGAAAGTCAATCCTATGCTCGTTCGGTTGGGTCAAATGACTCAGACAACGTTTGATGTGGCAAAGATGTGTAATGGAAAGCTCACTACGAGGGATATTGCTGATCAACTTGGCATGCACATGAAGGAAGTTCAAAAATCACTCCATACACTTGAGGACATGAAAATCCTTGAGTGGAGAGAGATTGGGTAGAACGCAATAAATCCTAATTTTTTCTTATTCATCCAAAATGATGGTTTTGGCTTTATTCGCATTATGAGGATTGTCCCCATTCATTTCCAGCTGCAATGAGGATGAGGCCGATAACAATCAAACCTGGAGCCATGACTCCGGGTATCGTCACAGAGCCAAACACCATGTCTGCGAGGAAGTATCGTGCAGCATGAATCACTCTTCCTGCGAAAAGAACAAAGAATCCAAGCCCTAAGAATAGGTTAGATCTTCGTAACATCCCACCTGATTGCCATGCAAGATACCAAAAGAGTAATGGAATGAATAGAGCATAAATTGCCCCAGCAGTTCCAGAAACCAAAATTCTTGTTGTAGCATCCAGTGGGATAAATCCAAGGACAAAACCCAGTCCTACTGCAGGGATAGCAAACAAGATTTCAGCCCACCGTTTGCCAAATATCATGAATCCAGCTGTCGCCGACAGCAGAGCCAACGCCATCCATTGGAAGAAAGCACCCCCCATCAACCAGAATGGAGATTCGCCCAGGTACGGTACGTTAAATGGGAATACATCTAGTGTTCCAGTTAGACTCTGTGGATCAGCATAGAAATCTCCGACAAAGTAGAAACATCGACCAATGGCTAATAGCAGGAAGAACAAAGCCATAGCAAACTGGAAAGGATTACCTGTCTTCCTCCAACGGAAGAAAAGCAGGAAGATGAATAAGAAGAAGTAGTATCCTACCACTAGGTACCACAAACCAGCATGAACTTCTCGTATAACCATATCTACTGTCTGCATTCTATGGACTCCGTCCTAATCCTTCTGAATCTTGAACGGCTTGCTAATAAATAAAGATATTCCGCGCTAGTAAAAATAATGAGATACACATAAACAACTTCTTTATTCACTCAAAATCTGTATTCACTTGGTGTGTAATGAATTCAGGACCAACTTGGAAACTACTTCGAAATGATTCAGATATAGAGGAGTTCATCGATATTCGTCGCAAAGTTGGTAATCAGATAATTCGCCAATATCTTCTTGATGGTATTAAAGGAAGCAACAAGATTATTCGAGTTCCGGGGAAACTAAGAGGACCAAAAAATGAATTCAAGGATTTAGCAAAATTCATAATCCTGAAAATTTCGCTGGATGGAAAACAGGTAAGATTCCTTGCTGAGGCAGGTGTATACGATAATCTTCGAATTGTTGCAGTCGATTCAAATAACCTAGCTCAACGAAGTTCTGAAGATCTATTACACATCTTCACAGAAGCTCTCGAGTGTCCTGAAAAGTACACCACGACAGTTATCCTAAGTGACGACTCAGAGATCCAATAAGGTGGTAACATCAATGTTCGAAAGATATGCAAAGTGTCCGATTTGTTCAAAGAGAACAGTTCTGAGGATACCCCCCGATGTAATCAAAAAAGCGGAGAGATTTCCATTTACTGTAAAGGTCAAACATGAAAAGCACTACTTCTATGTGAATCTCGATAGTCAAGCATGGATAAGTGATATACTTCACCCAGAATGAGTGGAGTAGTTTACCCTATGTATCTGTCAGATGGACTGGTATCATCAACAGATGACGGACCTTTATGAGCAATCTCATCCATCGCCCATTGTATGAATTCAATAACTTTCTCGACCTCTGTATCAATCACATCAAAATGAGCTTTGATCCCGATTAATTCGGTTAATTTTTCAAGAAGGATTTTTGCTGCACGGTAGTCAGCTTTAATCACACCAATTGTTTCACCAAGTAAACATGCTCCTTCCATATTATAGACTGAGGCAGCCCAATTAGGGATTATACCATTGGCACCAACAACAACACCCTCTTCTGTGGCAATCATACCATCAGCTTGCGAAATCCTATCGAGTAGACTCTGAGAACTTGCAGACACATATACTCTCGGAGGTGATGGAAATGAACCAAAGTATTCTTGGTATTCCTGTTCATATGCGGCTAAGGAATACATCTCTTTAACTCCAAGATTTGAGAATTCGCCAGCAACATAATCTGCATACTCATAGACACCAGTTCCAGATGCGGGTTGATAATCGGCAGTGAGGAATAACAAATCATGTGGTTCATCCGGAGCTGCTCTGTAAAGATGTATTGATGATTTCGGACAATAAGAAATCCCCTTTCTTACCAGTACTCTAGGGGGAAAATCGTTACTGTAGAAGTCCATCACATGCATGGCGTCAAGGACACTAGTAAGTGTTTGAATTGCAATCCTACCAACATTTGCTATACCTGGAAGACCTACAATTGCTATTGGTGATTTCAAAGTTGAAGCATCTACATCAATAAAGCGGCGAGTATACATAATCTGTAATTGATGTGAAACCATTTGGTACTTTGGGTCATTGATTCTACAACCGGTAGAATTTGAGAGCATTGCGTGTTGTCGCCTGCGCTACATCTTCACGAGGCAAATCTAATAGTTTACTCAAACTCTCAACACCATATTGGATATTGGCTGGTTCATTTCTTTCTGGTGTTGGAGAGAGATAAGGACCATCAGTTTCAAGTAGTATTTGTTCGAGCGGTACAATTTCAGCGGCATCTTTTCGATTTCGGTATTTGTCAAAATTTGAAGGAAGGGTTATGTGCCAATTATTATCGGCAACTCTTTTGGCAACCTCTCTAGGACCATCGAAGCAATGCATTAGGACATCTCCAGAAAAATGTCTTTCAAGTATCATTGTCGCTTCAGCTTCTGCTTTGCGAGAGTGAATAACAATTGGGAGGTTTAGCTCAGATGCTAGTTCAATAAACATCATGAACAATGGCTCCTGATTTTTTCGTCCATTTGGATCTTTCACCCAGTGATAATCTAATCCAACCTCTCCAACCGCAACAACATCTTTCGAATACTTTCTAATGAGTTCAACTATCGATTGCGCATCTTTCCTGGTAGGCTGTGAAACACTGCAACCAGCTGAATGGTGTACATACTCGTGGTGTTTTTTCACAATCCCAAGAGTCCTTCGAAATGAGGCAGAACCAATAGAACTAGTTACCATTCCTAAGAGACCTGCATCTTTGGCCCTTTGAATGACCCGTTCTAGATCATTCTTGAAATGCGGCATATCCAGATGTGTGTGTGAGTCAAATAGTTCCAATGTTTAGAACTCCATATTCTGATTCACACGAGACGCCTTTAATTATCGATGGATATGGTAAAGAAAAATGGGACCACTATGTCGGAAGATATCAATGAGCGACTTCGAGACAAGACAATACAGATTGTATCTCTAAATCAGAAAATCGAAACATTACAAGCTCAACTTGGAGGTTCTCAAAAACGCGCGAACCAACTAGGACAACAGGTAACTCAATTGGAGACTACAATTGCTCAGAAAGAATCAGAGATTCAGATTCTTACCTCTGAACTATCAAAGACTAAGGGAGCTCTCGAGGCTGTAGGAAAGCAAGTGCAGGGAATGAAAGCTGAGCAGACACATCAGCTCTTAAAGAAAACACCCAGCTCAGAGGAACATTCCATAAGGGAGGAACTAAAGTTGTCTGAACAGCAAGTTGTTAGACTGCAAGCGGATTTGAAGCGATTCTCTAATGTTGCAGCCTTAGTCTTGAATGGAGAAGAAAAGGCTCTTGAAGAATTACGAGTAACACTTCATGAGATTGGAGATCCCAAGTATCGAATATTGAATCTAGTATTAAATCGAAAATCTATTAGAATAGAGGAAATAGCTTCCAGCCTAATAATGGATGTTTCAGGAGCAATGGAGATGCTTGATACTCTGCAAACTGCAGGAGAGATAGAAATCAAAGATGGATCTTCAGTCATCCCAGCAAAGAAATACAGAGAGATAAGAGTTCCCCGCGATGCATGGATAGCAATGGAACCAGATGCGATTTTTGAAAGTCTTGAAGATTTTATTGGGAGAACAGATGATCAAGGTAGTATCGTCAATGCACTAGAAACAGCAGTGGAGATACTTGAACAGAAAATTGCTCGTGGTGGAGCTTTAGTCTTTCAGATGAGACGTACTGCAGACTCTTGGAAAAAACAGATGGGCAATATTGAGGAACTACATTACACAATTAGAGATTGGAGAGGAAGAGTTAATTCAATGATCTAGTCTTTATTGGAATCGTTTGAACTCTCTTTGATAGCTTCTCGAACATAGGAGCTGAAATCTGATGTTTCACCATCACGCTGTACACGGATTGTCGGACCTTCTCCCTTTACTTGTCGTTCAACATATCGAATATCGAGCTGCGTGATTGTCTGCCGTACCCCTCGATAGACGATAAGATACAGAATGACATCCTCAACCCTTTTTCCAATATGGGGTTCGTTCTTCTTGAGATTTGAAAGATAGCTCTGAGCATCTGGAGCCAGGAATTTTTGAAGTAGCTTATTGCGCTCGACTTCAGTTTTCTCTGTTCGCTCCTTTTGTTCTTGCATCTTTTTTTCACGAGCAACTAATTCAGCCATTTTTCGTCGTCGAATAATGGCAAGCTCCGTGTCATCATCTTCCAGCGTTACAACCTCAAAACTGGGCCTTCTTTTATCACAGTTAAAGATAACGATACAGCTTGGTTTTTTAACATTCAAGTGGCATCAAGACATAGGCAACTCGGATGTGAAAACTTCTTGACGACCGAAGGTAAGTGCATGTGGCTAGGTACATCGGAAGAAAACGATCCATATTGTAGACTTAGAGGACTGAAACTCCCAACAACTGAGGTCAACAACAAATGCAGAAAACCAGAACGGACAACAATCTGTATTGATGCATATAGTTCCCTAGCAAGGGGACAAGATGCGATTGATACTAACAGCACAGATGCATTTCCTTGGTTGTTAGAATCAGCAACACAGTTTGAAAATCTTGGTGAAATAGAAAATGCAATTGATGCATATATAAAAGCAATAGACTTTGCTAATAAGAACGACTTGGTCGAGAAGGCATACGATTTATTCCGGTCAGCCAGAGAAGTATACGAAGAGGGTATAGCAGAAGGAAAACTATCTCTCAATGATTTTGAAACTAAGCACGAATTGATGAAATCTGGCACTGCATTAATCGAGAAGATTGACAAGTTAACTGAGCTCAAACCTACAACTGAAATGCAAGCGGAGCTAAAAGCAGCTGTTCTCGGTGGGGTCACCCTCAAGAAAGTGGGTTCAAAAGATGAAACCAGGGATTTGATAATTAGCCATGGGCGGTCTCTTTATACTAAGAAGTCGGAAGAATACAAAGATGGAGCTTCGTCTTATATAAAATCAGGAATGATCAAAAATGCAGTAACTCTTGCTTGCATGGGTGCACTTGCAGATCTAATGCTAGGCAAACCCAAAGAAGGAATGGCATATCTAACGAAAATTGCATCAGAATCAGGAGAGAGTCAAACATTTCAGGAGCATCCATGTTTTAATTGGACAAAACTAATCTTCAAAGTTCAGATCAATCGTGACAAAGACCTCTTGATAAGTGCCAATAAACTGTTTCTGGAAATTCCATGGTCCTTTAAGGATGATAGGGAATTTGCTCGAAGAGTAATGGAATCAGTTGAAAGAAGACTCAATGCTTGATTCTCATACGAGCAACAAAGAATCCACTGCAATGATGCTTGTGTGGAAAAACTCGTCGAACTTTCTTTGAACATTTGAAGCTTGGATATCCATTTTCGCCATAATCGAAAGGTTCGATCAACTCAATGTTATGACGATCCATTGCTGAGTCTATCTGTGATTCTCCCTCATGAGGCAAAATAGAACATGTTGCATATACTAATTCTGTTCCAGGTTTCTCCATGTATGCTGAGAGAATACCGTCTAGAATCTTATTTTGAATAGCCATTAGGGAGAAAAGTGTGTCCTTGTTCAAGCGCCATTTGAATGATGGATAGGATTGGAGAATTCCAGTTGATGAACATGGTGCATCTATGAGTATTTTGTCAGCATCTGTAAATTCTGGCTTTGTAGCATCAGATTGAGTCCATTCTGTGTGCGTGTCATTGAGTTTCTTAGAAAGCTCAATCGCCATTTTGACTCGATTAGGATAAACATCGCTTGCGATTAGTTGACCTTTCCCCTTCATTCTTTCAGCAATTAGTTGTGTTTTCATACCGGGGGCAGCACAAGCATCCCATATTTTTTGTCCAGGACTGGGGTCGAGAGCATTTACAACAAGGACGCTGGCTTTGTCTTGAATCAGAACTTTTCCTTGTTTGAACAAGTCTGACTTAACAAGGTAATCAATACCTTCTTCAACGCGATTGATTTCAGGAATAGTGGTATCCGGCGTCATTTTTACTCCAGCTAGTGTGTCAAAGAATTCACTCGAGCCTTCAAACAGCATATTTGGTCTCACATAATATGAGCGTGCGAGATTATTGGTTTTCATCAGTTTGATGCATTCTTCAAGAGACATATTATCAAGAAGAGTTTGCACAATAAAAGAAGGATGAGAGTAAATAAGACTAAGACGATTTACAAGTGGCATTTTGCCAACAGCCAGGTCCAAATCTAACTCTAAGGAACGTTTGAGTACCTCCTCAAAACGAGCGATGTCATGGGGGTATATTGATTTGAGGTGTTCAAAGTCTTCATCGAGCCATCGAAGCTCATAGATGGCGAGACGCAGAATATTTCTCTCTTGAGCATCCAATTCATGAAGATTCATTTTGCCCAGTGCTTTTGTGGCGATGTAATCAATTGTATTCCTATACCTAATAACAGACATTGGAAGCGATGATGAATGATAATAGGAGTCTGATGCGGTCTGCATCTCTCGGAGCAATGATTTCATTGAAACCTCTAGTTCATCGTAACGCATTAGAGCTTCAAGATCTTGATTTCGATTTGAACGAACATCAAAATCAACAGAGTGCTTCCTGGATTTCATATCTACTTGAGAAAATAGATTGTTGCTTGTTCAATCTTGTTATTTACTCTTTAATTGGTGGCATTACATTTGCATAGCCATCCATTACCACGACTCCATCATTATTATAGACATCAAATTTTAGTCTGCACAGATTATTCTCTGGTTCCTTTTCTGTCACTTCAACAATCGCTTTGATTTTATCACCTGGATAGACAGGAGCCTTGAAGTTCACCTTCATATTATATGCAAGCGTTCCCAAACCGGGTAATTGTGTTCCAATAACACGTGCTACAAGAGCACCACCAATGGGACCATGAGCGATTCGCCGCCCAAACATCGTCGTGGACGCATATTCATCATCCATATGAAGCGCATTATAGTCACCAGACATCTCAGCGTATAATTGAATGTGTTCATCAGTAACTAACATGCTGGACTCTGCGGTTTCTCCAATCTCGATTTCATCCAAACTTTTTCCGAGTTCGAATTTTGATTTTCCAGTAGCTTCTTCCTTCGCCTTGCTTGGTTCTTCCGATTTTGGTGCACCTCTCAATATATCTGGAGTAAATTTGAACATTCTTGCGAATTTCATCAGTAATTCCATGTCGTCAGTATCAATTACAACCTTCTCAGTCATCATGGCTTGCATTGCGTCAAGTTTTCCAAGTAGTATGTTTCGCCAAGTTAGAGAGTTAGTCTTGACGGTCATTTGTGGATTCTCAATACCAGCCTTCTCGATACGACAAGTTCGATTTTCAATTCTCAGCAGCCATGAATCATTGTCTTCAAAATCAAAGAGGATACTCGCAGAAACTCCCTCAGCACGGTCAGGTCTGAATCCATTTGGTATGCTAGCCATCATTGTATCAAAATCCAAGTCATCCACTTCTGCTGACACTTGGGAAGAAGAGTCACGTTTGCTTTCAATGTAGACCTCTCGTTGGATAAGATATCGCAAGATCTCTGAGGTCCCACCCCCAATAGTACCCAGACGAGCGTCTCTATAAAACCTCTCGAGTGGGTAAAAGTCTTTGACATATCCTGCGCCACCACAAATCTGAATTGCCATATCACAAGATTCGACTGACACCTCAGTAGCATAGAGTTTGGCTATCGTTGCTTCCTTTGTACAAGGAATTTCCTTCTCAACCATCCTCGCTGCGGAAATCAGCAGTAACCGCGCAGCACGCATTTTCATAGCCATGTCAGCTACCTTGAAAGATACAGCTTCAAAACGTGATATTGGTTGCCCAAATTGCTCACGTTCTTGAGAGTAAGCTACAGCAATCTCGAATGGAGACCGCATACATCCTAGAGCTTCTGCTGCAATTCCAATTCTCTCAGAATCTAGTTCATTCATCAGGATTAGAAATCCTTGATTCAACTTACCAAGTAAGTTCTCTTTAGGCACTCTCATATCGTTGAAGCTTATATGAGATACGCGAACACCATCACGACCCATCAGATTGAAGTCTTTCTCAACTTTAAATCCATTCCATGAGGTTTCAATAATGAATGCTGACATTCCACTCTTACTATCGACATTTGGATCAGTAATCGCGAATACGACAATTTGGTCAGCAATGCTTCCATTTGTTATGTAACGTTTCTCTCCATTAAGAATCCAACATTCTTTATCTGAATCCCACTTTGCGCTTGTAATCATACCAGCAGTATCGCTTCCAACTTTTGGTTCAGTGATAGCCAAGGCACCGATTTTTTCTCCTTTTGCGAGAGGTACTAGATACCGCTCCTTTTGCGCCTCTGTGCCAAAACGAAGAATTGGGATTGCAGAGAGAGTACAACTAGCACCAAACATCATGGTCGCTGAGGGACATACTGCAGAGATTTCTTCTCCAGCTATCAATTGGTACATGAATGGTTTATCTTCACCACCATATTTTTTCGGAATTAGGAGACTTGAGAGTCCAAAATCTCCGAGTTTCTTGAAATAATCACGGTAGTCGAAATCAGGGCTAGTGATGTTGTCTACTAGAGGTCTGATTTCTTTGTCCACCCATTCTCGGACCTTCATTCGGAAATTAAGCTCATCCTTAGAATAGAGTAGTTCTTCATCATTCATCTGAGTCAAAGACAGCCACCTCATGTCATTTTTCACTTTAGCTGATGATAGCTCCCGGTTCAGAAGCTCTTAAATCTCCTCTTGTTGCCGACAAAGACTCGCCCAGAGCATTCTGCAAATGAAAATACAGGGGTATAGAAAAAAAATGCGGTTCTTTGGTCATCTAATAAAGGGTGAGATATCAAAGCCGAATAGTGGAAAAACCGGTTATTTTCCAAATATGAATATAGCAATTGAAGATCCTCGACTTCTCTATGCAATGGCTCTTGGAGAACAAGCGTCTTTTGGGAGATTTGCAGCACGCTATTTTCCAAATCAGCTTCCCAGCAAGGTTCCTGAAGTTCGGCTTTTGAAAGATTATATCAAAATCCATGGATATCCGAAAGCATCCAAAGATGAAATATCAGAATTAATGTATGCACAGTATGCAATTGGCGGGATTAAGGAAACAGCAATTGCGTGTGAAGAAGCACATTCGATTCGGCATTTAATGCATAAGGAGTTTCATGCAAAAGGAAAAGGCCTTACTCTCAGTGAACGTGCTGAGAGTTTGATTACAGTTGGAGAGATTCTCTGGAAACATTTCGACGACTTCAAAGAAATCGGGATAGCAGAAGGCACTCCTGTTAAGTTGTTTGACTGGCAAACCAAGGGCGTATTCAATACATTGTACAAAGAACACATCGAGTTTGCCAGTTCAAAGATTGCGTCAAAGGAGATTCCAAGTGCAAAGGCGGGCGAACGCACAATTCTGTGTCGGTATCCATTTGGAGCAGTAGGCATTTTTCCACCATATAATGCAGCAATTGGATTAGGTGGAATGGCGATAATTTCAAGCTACTGGGCGGGCAACGCAACTGTTACTCGGACTCCATCGAAAATGCCACTAACAAATATGGAGCTAGCATATGTTTTGACTGAGGCAATGAAGGAGCTTGATTTTCCTCATAGCGCTTTTCAATCTGTCATTGGTCCAGCTCGTAGTATAGCTGATTATATGGTGAACAAATCGCCGTTGAATGCGATGGTATATTATGGTGATTCCGATATTGGATTGGGATTGATGTCTCAAGCTGTAAACAGAGGACTTCACTTTATTCCTGAACTTGCAGGAAGTGGTGCGAGCCTTGTTTGGAAAGATGTGGACATTGATACGGTAGCGAATTATGTTAACCATGCTCGCTTCTTTGGTTCTGGGCAAATTTGTTTAGCTGCAAAGAGACTCTTCCTTCATGAAGCAATTTATGATGACTTTCTCGAAGCTCTCGTAGAAAAGAGTCAGAAATTAAAAGTTGGGCTCCCATCAGATCCTAATACAGATTTGCCTATAATTGGAGCCAACGCGCTTTACCAAAATATCGACATGATTCGTGAAGCGATGAGCAAGGGTGCGAAGTTAGAAACTGGAGGATATCGTCTTAATGTGCATGGGGAACAAGATGAGTCAGGTCTGTTCTACAAACCAACTATTCTCAGTGATGTTCCGTTAGATTGCAAGATGTGGTATCACGAAACATTCGGACCAGTTTTGCCAGTCATGAAGATTCACTCATTTGAAGAAGCCATCACTCAAGCCAACAATACGCCTTATGGACTTCGAACTTCAGTCTATAGTGAAGATCCAGAAATATGGCAACGATTCTTTGATGAGATTGAAGCACCAGGTATTGCAGTCAATACAGACCATTTGCATTTTGATGATTACTATCCACATTTAGGAGGTTTAAAGACAAGTGGGATATTTGGTGGCAAATACTTCTATGAAATTCTAACATACTTGAAGTATATTCACATCCCAGCCTAAATGACGAGTCCGTAAGGTTTACCATTCATAAGAAACGTTCATACATCTGCACTAGCATACCTTCAGCCTGTTCATATGGGTCTCCCCAAGGATGAAAACCAAATTTCTTCATGAGTTTCTCACCCACTTCTTGGCCAACAAGAATATTGCAATAATTACGAATACATCCATGAGAACGTCCATATTCTGCAAATTGAATGTACATTGCTGATGCGAGCCCTGTGGACCTGCATTTGGGATGCACCGTTTGATGCTCTCCAAAAAGACCCTTCTCAGTTATTTTAGCCTTGTAAAGACCGACTATTTTGCCCTCGAAGCGGCCCCCAAAATAGTGGTATCCATTTCTCATGTCTTCAATTATTTGGTCAGGAGAGTACATTCTCTTCTTTCGCCAATGTTCAGGATATTCCGTAGCCAATGACCATACTAGTTCGAAAAGTTCAGAGATTTCAGCTGCGTCTTCTTCAACAAATTCGATTATGGAAATATCTTCAGCAGGCACGTCTTTCATTTGAGTCACTCAGGCTAAAGCAATCTCTTATTGATAGGTGAAACAATATCTTATTTAGTGAACGGTTGCCGCCCAGTCGTAAGCTTCTTGCTCCGGAGTACAACCACCACATTTGTGACAACCAGCTATTGTTTCCTCAGGGTTAATTTTATACTTAAACAAAATTGATCCAATACTCTTGTAGAATTCAACTGAGGAGTCTAGATTATCGATATAGGTTGGTGCGTAATCAGCCAATTTACTACCCTGCGCGGGTCTCAATGGGGCAACAATTGGTAGTACTCCCATTGATGCGAGTTCTTCAACTAGGTCTATTGTCTTCTCAATATTCTCTCCCATTCCATGTAGAATGTATGAGCTTACATGGCCCCATTCGAAATAGCTACGTGCGGATTTCAAGCGTTCTTTATAGAACTCGATTGAGCCATATTGATGTTTCCCAGGGCACATTTCTTCACGAATTGATTCTTCAGCGCTTTCAAGGTGCATTCCAACAGCATTAGTTCCAGCTCTAGCTAAATCACGGAAAATGCTAGTGTCTATTGGAGGCTCAAACTGGACTCCAATAGGTATGTTACTGGATTCTCGGATTTTTTCTACAATCTGAATCAGAGTTGCACAGCCCATGTCTGGTGCTTCTATGGTGCCAGTAGTTAGTAAAACGTTATCAATCACTCCCTCGCTTTTCGCAGCTAGTACTACTTCAGCAATCTGTTCAGGGGTTTTCTTAAGAATGGTATTCCCGGAGGTATATGAATGCGGGATCGTACAGAATTTGCAGTGTGTGTGGTTTTTCCAATATTTGCATCCTTGAAAAACAGTTGTAGCTAAAGTACGAGAACCATGAAGTAATGCAATCTTTGAATACGGAATCCCATCGCGAGTTTTCAAATCATAGAACTTGGGTTTGGGCACAGCTTTCAATTCGACGTATCCATTGTAAATCCAAACAGATGGATTCTCTGTTTGCTCAAGAGGAGCTGAGTTATACTTCTTAGCTAAAGAACCATATCTTATTGGAATACCACAAGCGCGACCATTTGGTAAATAGAAATACATACCGCCAACAGGGCCTGCACCCCCTTTTCTTCCTTGAAACATCTGTTCGGGGAGGCTTGCTCCTTCAGTAAGGAGTCTAACTTTTAATCGCAGAATCTCTTCAGCATCCATTCTGATTCCTCAACAGCATCAAATGGGGCTTAATCTGTTTTATCATATTGACCTTTGTTCGCCATCATAACAAGTTCAGAAAGGTCTAGAACAGAAGTTCTGGCATCTGATTGAGAAGCAAGCATGTTCTTGCAGAATGGACATGAAGTCACTAGATACTGTGCATTAACATTCTTAGCATGCCGTATTCGCTCAGCACCGATTTTCTTTGCGTGATTTGGAAACAACGTCCGAAGTCCAGCACCATTACCGCAACACATCGCATTCTCCCTATTCCGTTCCATTTCAATTACGTTAGAACCAGTAACTCTTCTAATTACCTCACGGGGTGCATTAAAAATATCTGAATGCCGCCCAAGATGACAGGGATCATGGTATGTTATCACACCTTCAAACTCTCCCTTTGGCAGATTGTCTGCTATTCTATTCAAGAACTCACTGATATGCTGTACAGGTTTATTCAGTTTGAACCCATTTTCAGAATAATCATACGTTAATGTGCGATAGCAACCCGGACATGTAACTAGGATTAATTCAGCATCGCTCTGATTTAAGAGCTCAACATGAGGTTCTACTAACTCGAATGCGGATTCTAAATATCCTGTTCTAAATAGAGGACTGCCACAACACCATTCATCAGATATGATTTCTACCGAATGCCCAACCAGTTCTAGGAGAGATACCGTGTCCTGTACGATACTCTTCTCTCGATACGCAGCAGTGCAACCTGTGAAGTAGAGTATCTTGGAACCACTAGTATCACTGGTCTTTATCCAATCATTACGCTTCGAATGGTTCTCACCAAAAGGGTTGTGCGTCTTATTTACTTGGTCTGCAAGTTTTATGATCCCATCAGGTTGTCGACCAGCCTTTACAAAATCACGACGTTTGACTTCTACCAACTTGGCTATATCTATTTCAGGTTTACACCAGGTAAGACAATGGCTACATTCAAGACATTGGTAAAGTACCTCCACACCTCTTTCATCGATTTGACGAGTACCAATTGATTCTTGATGCATTAACAGAGCACGACCATGAGGAGTAGGAGCATCTGATTTCCAAGCAAAAAAAGTTGGACATACATGCCTGCACATCTTTGGACATGCTGCACACATCCGAATCTGTTCATCAATTAAATCAGAATCGCTCATGGATGCACCCCCAGTCCAAGTTTCCCTGGATTCATTATATTATTTGGATCCAACACCTCCTTTATTCTTTTGAGCACACAGAAACTTGAGCCAAGCTCGTTTTCAGTGTAAGTGCTTCGTGATAGTCCGACTCCATGCTGATGGCTCATTGTTCCTCCTTCACGGTGACAAGCAGCAACTCCCGCATCCCAGATGTTCCTATAAGTTCTCCAAGCGGTTTCAGCATCGGGCTGTGAAGTGAAGAAAATCATGTAGATACTGCCACCATTCTGATACATATGAGAGAAATGAGACATGACTACTGCATCTTCTGCTTCCATGGCTTCCTTCATAGCATAATAGACATTCTCAAGTTTATCATACGTGGCGACAATATCAATAGTGTCACCAATTGCGTATCCACCTGTAGTAAGACGGGTAGGATAGTACATATCGTATCGGTGTTCCCACCAACGTTTGGAAGGTCCTTCTCCATGGTCTACGCCACCTAGCTCTAGACAAATTTGGACTGACTGTTCTTCATCAATGTCAATCTTCTTTGGAGGCCCATCGAATGCGAGCAGAAGCATGCAGTGCCCCTCCTTAAATTCAAAGTGCATAGAGAAGCTAAACGCAGCGTCTTCAGGGTCATAGAGACGTACAATGGACGGTAGAATGCCTACTCTGAAGATTTTGCGAATTGCTTCAAGTCCACTGCGCACATCTGGAAAACTTATGCTCCGAAATCTTCGTTCTTCGGGGATTGGAAATAATCTTAGTGTGGCTTCTGTAATGATTCCAAGTGTTCCTTCTGAACCAATGAATACTTGTCGCAGGTCAGGGCCTACAGAGTGTCGAGGTACAGCTTTTGACTCAATAATAGAACCATCAGGGAGGACAACTTGCAATCCTAGCGTTAAGTCCTCAATCTTACCATACAGAGAGGACATTGAACCACCTGATCTTGTGGCGATGAATCCTCCTATGTTGGATGCACGAAGTGATGTTGGTGTATGACCTGTAGTGTACCCTAAACGATTAACCTCTTCCTCAAGATCAATTCCAATTACTCCTGCTTGGACTCTTACTAACATGGAGATTTGATCGATCTCAATGATTTTGTCTAACCGTTTCAGGTCTAGCTGAATTCCTCCATAGATTGGTAAAGTCCCACCACAAGTCCCAGCCCCACCACCAACAGGAATGACTGGTATCATCAATTCATTAGCAGCAACAAGTATCTTTGAGATGTGATCAGCTGTTTCAGGGTATACAATTAAATCAGCAAGAGGTAGAATTTCTCCAGCTCGAATCTTTGCTTCACTTAAAGGCCATGCATCGTGGGCATTGAGAATTTTATCAGTTTCATGTTGGGTGATGTTTTCTGAGCCCACTATCTTTGAGATTCTTCTAAACACCTTCATTCTTGTCTTTTTATCAAGCACAGAATTCACCTCTTCTTAGGAAGGCGCTGAGCAATGAAAACCGTCAAGTCATCAACTTGAACAGAACTCCCTGTCTTGAAGAGATTGTTCTCAATTTGAGCTGTACACAATGGACAAGGAGTCACCAATCTTTCAGCACCAGTCTTTTGGATTGCTTCCAAGTTCTCTTTAACGACCGCATTTGCGACATCAATAGCATGGTAGGAAACCATTCCTCCTCCACCGCAACACGAGTCATAAGCCTCTGATTCAGTGACTCTTACACCAGGTAGCTGGCGAAGTATGTCTAAGGCATGGTCCATAACTTGGCGCGAAGTATGTCTAATAAGGTGACACGGATCATGAACTGTAACATGCACGTCTGTAAATTCAGGAGACCTATTGATTGCTTTTCTCAATCGTTCCAATCCTATATCTTCAGCTATGAATTCCAGAATGTGAACTGTAGGAATTCCCCAGTCATATTGATGAGAAATATCAGATAGCCTTGAAGTACATCCAGCACAAGTAGTTACAATCTTTTTCGCGTTTAATGCCTTTACTTTCTTTCTTAGCATTTCAGCCAAAGTTCTTGCAGTCTTATCGTCACCCATTAATCGAGCTGGTAAACCACAACAGGACATCTCGTCGAGTAGTGTATAATCAATCTTAAAATAATCCAAAATTATCTTGCCAGCTTCACGAACCTCTTGAGCTCGCTCCTCAGCTTGACATCCGGGATAAAAAATAACATCAGCCTGTTCGAGTACTTTGTCTTGGATAAATGGAAGACCAAGTCTTTCTAGGCGCATGTCTCTACTTTCTGCTTTCTCGTCTTTATCGCTCCAAGGCTCAAAAGCTAATTTATGTTCTGTCAGAACTTCTCTTACTACAAAGAGCCCTTTCGGCACAAGGTCTGGACGTTGCTCAAATATTCTTGAACGTATTAGATTTACAATATCTGGAATATTGACGTTTCTTGGGCATATTTCACGACAGGTCCCACAGCCAGTACATAAATATACGATGTCAGCTGTGGACCAGAATTCGGGTGGAGAACGACTCAATTCTACTGCGATACTTCGGGGTCCACTAAACCGGTTTAAACCTACAGCAGCAACAACAGGACAGTGATTAATGCAGATTCCGCAGTTGATACAATTCTCAATGGACTTGACGATTTCTAATTCCTCTGGATGATAGGGGGTAATTCGTTCTTTTTTGAGCGTGCTCTTTACATACTCAAAGGCTTCATCCTCATTCATTTCAGGCCACCTCCTTTATGAAGCCGATAGCATTCCTTGCTGCAGAAAGCCCACTTGCAGCGGCGACACCTAATCCGCTTTTCTCTGTGGAGTAGTTATATCCAGCTAAAACTGATCCCGCGACAAAGAGGTTAGATGCCCATTCAATTCCATCTTCTTGGACTGGTCTAAAGTGTGAATCAACAGTTAACCCACAAGTGTAGAGAGGTTGCCCTTCAGGGCTGATTGACAAACGATTTGTAAATCGCGAGGGAACAATATCACCAGCGTAATGATATGCACCAGTGACTGGCATCAGCCCAAAAACAGATTCATGGACTCCATTGATGTCTCCACTCAATCCACCTCCAATGAATTTCCCGGAGGCAAGAACGAAACCCTTTGCGCTAATTTGGAGTTCTCTTCGTGGAGCTTTTGCTTTGATGCTTTTCACTTTATCTTTGGTTTTGGAATAGGTCGTCGCTTCGTGTCCAACTAACAGGGTACCTCCACTCTTTTTGAATACCCCTTCTAAAGAGAGTTGAAGTCTTAATCCAGGAACAGACGGCGGAAATCCCAATAATTCGAAGACCTCAGTACCAAGCATTTCTTCCAGTTTCTTTTGGTTCTCCAAAGCCTTTCTAATACCAAGCACTGGTGGTAGTGCCACATGGGTGGCACCTATTTTCTCCACGTGGGACTTCAGCTGTTTCGCTAATTCATCAACTGAAGATTCATGGTCTAGATGCCGTGCAATTTCAACAGAGGACAGATTGTATGGTTTTCCAAAGGGATTAATTTGTAACAGACATTGGCCAACTTTGTGTGGCGGTTCGTTAAATGCAAGTCTGTCCTCAACATAGGTTTTGGCTGCGATTGAGGGACTAAAGTCAGGATATCCTTTGATTCCAGCAAAAAGAAGTGTACTATCTTCGCGTTTTTGAAGTGTTTCAGAGTACATTGTTTCTTGAATAAGGCATGTTGGTTTTGTAGTTCCAAGAACTGTAATCGGATAGATATTTGAATCAAAAGTACCTTTTAGCGGAGAAATAGTTTCTTTGAGAGCTGTCTTAAGCCAATTGATGGCATCTCGTGTTCTATCTACAACCTCGTTCACAACATTTTCAGGCTTGATAGATTCATCATAGCCTACAATACTATATGGATGGAGTGGATAGAGCCCAGCAATAGCTGTTAGTCCTTCAACTGGCGATGAAAAGGGTTCTGACAGCTCTGGAAGATATCCTATAACATCTATGGCACCAGAGGAGTAAGCAGTTGCACTCTGCCCTTTACGAAGAAGGATCGTGGAGAGACCCTCTCTTGACGCAATGGTACCTGCAACAAGACCAGCCATTCCACCACCTATCACAAGGAGGTCACATTTCAAATCCATCTAGCCTACCTCCTCCCATGGTTTTAGATCATAGTCTACATCAGAATTGTCAAGGTTCCCAACACACGAATACATACCCTGAGCCAACTCTTCCTGAGCAATCTGCTCGCCTCTCATCGAAGGGCGGATTCCCTTCCACCGCTCTGCTCTAAAATCGAGGATATCAACTAGAAAATCATCACCTTCTAGGTCAAGTTCTTCAGCGAGTATTGCTGCAGCTTTGAAAGTGCAAAATGTTCCTTGGCATGGACCGGTGCCAAGACGGAGTCTACGACGTAAATCATTCAGTGTTTGTGGAAACTCCTCTCTAATAGCATATCGTATCTCAGCTTCTATAACAGGCTCACATGTACAGATTGTAGTCTTCCATTCTGGATGGTTTCTCGTAAGCTCCAAGATTTTAATGATCTCTGTACCTCTACGAGCTCGCATTCGTTCTAGAGTATGCATGCCAATACCAAACTCAGCAGACAGTGATTCGATATCTACATCAGCATCGTTACCAGGAAGAGGTTTTTCGTGGGTCGTACATTTTGCGTCTACTTCGAGTTTCATACATACAAGATCAGTTACTGCTTCAGCCATATGTCTACACATTACCAGTTTTCCGCCAGTGAAACTAATCATACCATTATCGTGATCAATCACCTGATATCCACGAGTCACCTTATCTTCAGGGACTTTCCAATCAGGAACAAGTGGACGCACACCAGCCATAGTTCGAATGATTCGGGCTTCGCGAATAGATGGAATTACGATCTCGATGCTTTTCAAAAGATACTCAATCTCATCAAATGATGCCACAAGGGTATCAGGGTCTTCCCATGTATCCAATGCAGTAGTACCCAATAACATAGTGTTTTCATGAGGGAACAGATAGATCCAGCGGCCGTCTATCGCTTTCGAAGTGATTCCAACATTCACAACACGTCGATCAAGAATAACATGAGCACCCTTATTGAGTCGAAGATCAAGCTCGCCGCCACCGATTCGAGCAATTTTATGAGCCCAGGGTCCAGCTGCATTGACAATTATCTTTGTTCGAACTTTCTCAGTTTTACCAGTAGTGCGATTATAGAAGACAACCCCTTGAATTGAGCCATTAACTACCTCAAAATCAATCACTTCACAATATGTTTTGATCTTAGCCCCATGATTTCTTGCATCAAGAGCTTGAAGCAGAGATAAACGAAATGGGTCAATAAAAAATTCCTCATAATATACTCCAGCAATTATATCAGGATGAATCTTGGGTTCTATTTCGAGCGTTGCCTCCGGTGTAAGAAACATCATTTCAGGAACGTCTCTTTCTTGAGCATGTTCTGAATAAGCATCAATATAATCACCGTCACTTGTGGCGTCACTCAAGTCTAGAAGTGGAACAACAATTGGATTTTTTGAGATTATATGTCGCGCGATTCGATTTAGATGCACAACTTCTGCTGAGCACATTCTCATTATGTCAGGTTCACTTCTGTATTTGAGTCCAGATGAAATCATCCCTGCACAAGTGCCAACAGTGGCTGATGCAATGTCATCACGTTCTAATAGAAGACTCTTTAGACCTCGCAAAGCGCAATCACGAGCTACAGCAGTGCCAGTACTTCCTCCACCAATTATGACAACATCAAATTCGGATTTAGTCATGCATATCTTTTCCTGATGGGTCAATGGGATTTGACTGTGGGTTCAGAGTGAACGCACAATACTAAGGTTTCGGATTGGATACAATTGTAAGATCTCACTGGTAATAACCAAGATTACATTAAAAGTGGATTATCACGGGTTTTATTGGTGAACTGCATTATGCCCTCATATGACCTTGGTATACTTATTATCAACAGCCATGATGTAAAGAAACTCACTCAAGCCTTGGATGTTCCTGATCACCGTTTTGAGGATATTGTAAACTTAGCTAGACACGCATGGGACAATGAAGACACAGTGAGTGAGTCTATTGAGTATATTGTACAAAACTCCACCGGGTCTGAGCTCGTGTTAGCATTGGTATTCTTCGGTCGAATATGGGAAGACAATCAAAAGGATGATGATGCATAGATACTGCAAGGTATCATGACTAGACAAAACCTAGGAGATTGCTTCTAGGATTTTTCCCATCTCAGCAATTAGCAGTTTATTGAAGACTTGAACTTGTTTTTGATATACATCAATATTCTCAGGAATTGGCTCTCTTCGTTCCTCTACATGGAACATATTTTCAACAGCTTCCTTGTAACTTCCGAAAACTCCCATTCCTACTGTACCAAGCATAGCAGCACCGACTGCGGTTGATTCTCTCACTTTTGGTAAAATGACCGGTCTGTTTATGCAATCAGCTTGAATCTGTCGCCATAGTGGTGAGTTAGCTCCACCACCGCCAATCCGAAGTTCCTTAAACTCGGTATCCAGCATTCCTTCCATCATCTCAAGATAGATCGAAATAATGTAACCGTTGGCTTCCATAATTGCTCTAGCGATATGTGCTTTCGTATGTACAAAACCAAGATTATAGAATATTCCTAAATTGTAAGCCATGAATGGGAACATAACAAGACCATCACTACCCGCAGGGACATATGCCGCAGATGCCTCAATGATTTGGTATACATCTTTGTCAGTTTGTGCGGCAAGCTTCATCTCGGGTTCACAATATTGATCTCGAAACCATCTATATGTTAAACCGGTACCAGGAGTTACACCTTCGAGAATCCATTTCCCAGGTATTGCTGATGGATTGCACCACATGACATATGGGTCTTCCATGAATTCATCAAGATGAGTTATCACGAAAGTTCCAGTACCTGTTGTGGCTTTCACCAAACCGGGTTCAATAATGCCCATTCCTAAAGCTGAGCATTGTTGATCTCCGCTCCCAAGGATGACCGGTGTTCCTTTTCGCAGTGATGTTGATTTCGCAGCTTCTGAATTGATTTCACCAATTGTGGTTCCTGAATCCTTGATTTCCACCAGCTTATCAATAGGGATTCCAGTGGCTGTACACAATTCTTCTGACCATTGAAGAGTTTCATGATCAATTGGTCCAAATCTAGCATCAGCAGGAGAACTCACCAAAGCACCACAGAGGCGATTATTGATGAAAGCATCCAGAGGCGCCCATTTGTAGACTTTATTAAAGAACTCTGGACGATTCTCAATAAACCACATCAGCTTATTGATACTTTTTCGGGGGCCAATTTCTCCAGCCATTTCTTTACTCTTTGCACTTGAGCGATTGTCTACCCAAGTTACAGTAGGAGCCAATGCAGTACCATCTTTTTCTATTGGTGTTATTGAATCTCTTGTCGTTGAAACGACGACGCCAAAAATGGCATCAGAGCCATACTTACAGCCAGACAGAGCTCGCTGCATTGTATTGGCGGATGTTCGCCAAAAAGTATCTGCAACTTGTTCATGTATTTTGACATTTTTTGGTTTAGGAGGATATTCCTCATAGGCTTTACTAATTTCTTGTCCTTCTTCATTCATTATAACAGAACGTGTTCCAGTAGTACCAATGTCAAAAACAGCAAACAGACGATCGGTCATTCTTCTCACCATGCTTCATGGAAACACATTGTGATTGTGCAATGGAGCATATAGATTGTGCGACCACGATAGTTATGTAGTGTCATGACATCCGATAGGATGATGTCAGACTATCCTGTGCATTTGGAGATTGAACCTAAAGTTCATCTTATCAGAGGCATGAATGAAGCACGTTTCCCAGAAGCAAATACGTTACTAATTGATGATGAAATTCTAACTCTTGTAGATGCGGGTTCAAATCCAATTCAAGTCTTTTCGACACTCAGAGATCTTGGGCATGAACCAGAAGATTTGGACCGTATTGTGTTATCACATTATCATGCAGATCATAAGGGATATGCAGAAAAGCTACGATGTTTATCTGACTGTGAAGTATTATGCCACCCTTTGGCTGAAAAGGGAATCACGAAATTTGAAAACATGCTGAAGTTCATTGGAATTGACAGTCAAGAAGTAAAAGAGCATTGGTTGAACTTACTTGAATCTAGACTACCCCACGTGAAAAATAGTTATGTTGTGGATGGGAATTTCCAAAATGAAGAAGCCATAGATTGTGGTGAGATTCAATTAATCCCATTGCATTCACCAGGCCACACACATGACCATACATGTTTTGGTATCAATGGTCTTGAAAAGATACTTCTTGTTGACATTGACCTAACTGAGTTTGGGCCTTGGTATGGAAACATTGTAAGCAACATAGAGGATTTTAAGAAGTCTATAAAAAGAATTATTGATTTGGAACCAAAAATGGGTATTAGCAGCCACCTACTCGAGCCTGTAACCGATGGACTTGGAAAACAGCTCGAACGATTTCTTGCCTTCTTCCAGCAAAGAGATGAAGAGATCCTACGCCATATTGCAGAGGGAGTGAATACAGTGAAAAAACTATCCAAAATCCCGATAATATATCCACGTATCCCACATCCAGTTTATTTCGCTTTTGAGGAATTCATGCTTGAGAAGCACATCGAACTATTAGAAAAGAAGGGATCAGTGATTCGAGAGGAAGGGCACCTTGAAATTCAATGAGCTTAGTCCATAGGCAAGAACCAATACCTTACCTATGTTTGAATTCAGGTTTGCGTTTCTCAAGAAAAGCATTTACACCTTCTTCCTTATCCTCAGTGTCAAATGTTTGGCAAAATACCTCAAGCTCAAAAGCGAGGTGTTCACTGAATGGGAGTTCCCAAGCCTTCTGTATAGATTGTTTCGCCAATCCAAGAGCGACTCCAGGCATTTGACAGAGCTTTTTCGCAAGTTCCTGAGTGCCTGTTTTGAGCTCATCTATGGAACTAAAGACTTTGTTCACAAGACCAATTCTCAAAGCTTCCTCCGCAGTTATCCTACCACCAGTAAAGATTAGTTCTTTCGCAACTCCAAGACCAACAAGTCTAGGAAATCTTACAGTACCACCATTTCCAGGCATTGTTCCGAGATTTAACTCTGGAAAACCAAATTGTGCATTTTTCGATGCATAACGAATATCACATGCGAGAGCTAATTCGCAACCTCCACCAAGAGCAAATCCATTCACAGCACCAATTATCGGTTTGTTCATTGAGCTCATATATCGGGATATTTCTCGGCTAGGATTAACAACTTGTTTGATGGTTTCTGAGTTCCGGCCGATAAATTCCGTTACATCAGCCCCAGAAATGAATGCTTTCTCTCCAGAACCCGTAAGAATAACTACTCTGACAGAAGCATCTTCTTCAGCTCGCTGAAACATCTCTAATAATTTCTTCTTTACACTAATGTTGAGTGCATTATATCTATCCTGTCGATTAATGGTTATAGTGGCTATCGCGTTTCTTACATTATAAAGAACAAAATCTTCTGTCATTACAATTTCACCTCTATAGTTACAGAAGCATTTGGGGAAGGCTATAGCAATCTCCAAATTCTTGTTGAAGTTTTTTCAACTCATCTCGAACGGTATCGAGCCCAAGCCGAGCAATAGTTTCAAAGGGTCCTTCTTTATAATTGGAACCTAGTTTCATGGCTTTGTCAATATCCTCTTTTGATGCGATGCCAGTTTCAAATTCAATCATCGCTTCCCTAAGGTATGGCATGATGATTCTAGTGACCAACCAAGATGGGTCTGCACCTTTTGGTTCTTCAAGCGACCGTTTCTGATCATCATAGGCATAGAAGCCTTTTCCAGCTTTTCTTCCAATTCTTCCTTCCTGTACAAATCTCTTGAGCGTTTCAGGAACTTTGTAGCATTTTCCTAGTTCTCTCTCCAGTGTGCTCATTGTACCAAATGAGATGTCCAAACCCACAAAGTCAGTCAATTCCATTGAGCCAATTGGTGTTCCGAACTGCTCCTTCATAGAAGTGTCAATCTCTTCAGCGCTTGCCAAGCCTTGTTCATAGATTAACATCGCAGCTCTCGATATCTGCATTCGAAGTCGATTGACAATGAATCCAGGACTATCAATTGCCTTAACAGTAGTCTTTCCCTGCCTCAAGCCTACATCTATGGCAGTCTGAATCGTATCCTCGTTTGTTTCTTTTCCGAGAATGACTTCAAGTAGCTTCATCGCAGGTACAGGAGAAAAGTAATGCATACCAATTACCTTACCCGGTCGACCAGTGACCTTACCAAGCTCGGTTATACTCAGCGATGAGGTGTTCGATGCAAGGATTGTTTGAGGTTTAGCAACATGATCCATCTCTTTGAACAGTTTCTTCTTGACATCCATGTTCTCGAACACAGCTTCAATGACCAAATCCACATCGCTAACTGCTTCACCCAGATCTGTTGTAGTAACTATCTGACTGATTATCTTCTCCTTATCTCGAACATGTAACTTCCCTCGTTTGATTCCCGATTCAATGTACTCAGTGATTCTTGACAGACCTCGATTAATTGCTTGGTCATCTAAATCTGATATTATAACATCATATCCGGACACTCGAGAAACATACGCAATCCCAGCGCCCATAAGACCAGCACCAATGACAGCTATTCTTTTGACATTCATTTCCCTCACTCCTTCTTTCTAAAAGCTAATCTCATGTAGGGTTTCCCCCAGCGCTCATTATACATTAATCCTTCAAGTGGTGGACGACTGGGACCCAGATGCCTTGTTGTAACAGGAACACCAATGCAAAATGCAGTAAGTGGAGTCCAAATTGGTGGAATGCCGATTCTATCACGTATTAATTGAGTATGGCGTGAGTCTGAACATACAAGTGCTTCATACCCGCAGCCATATCCCATAGCGGTGGCGACCATCCACATATTCTGTATAGCCATTCCTGCAACGACAGATCCAAAGAGCTCATTGGGATACAATTTTGTCGCATCGTGCCAAGCAGGGCATGCACACACAATAATGACTGTGTCACTCTTTTCAGGATACCTGAAGAGAGTTCCTTCACGGAGCCGTGAAAATACTGCAGCTCGAAATTCATCCTGAATATACCAATTTCGGCCACTTGTGAGCTCAAAAGGAGCTGATCCAAAAACGGTCTGCGCATTTTCCTGTGCTATGTCTGCCAGGAATTCTTTTGTTTCTTGGTCATCTCTTATAATGATAAATCGAATCATCAACATGTTCTCAGGACTTGGTGCATGTCGTGCTGCATCCAGAATTAGTTCGATGTGGGAATCAGGTATTTTCTGGCCTGTAAATTCACGAATAGAACGTCGAGATTGAACATGTTTCATCACTTCCAGACCTAGAGCTATCTTTGTTTCATCCATGTTCTTAGGTTGTATATCCAACGATTCGTTAGCATCAGTGGTCATTCTATCACCTCAGATGGGTACTGGAAAAGGAAGTTCTCTCTTTCAGTGTGTTCCCAGTGCCTAACCCTTTGAATTACATTGATTCTTATGGGAGAGGTGCTATTTATACGAACTCATCTCAATTTCTGATTTAGGAATAGCAGACTACTTATGTTTGAACTCGGGCTTACGCTTCTCAAGAAAAGCAGCAACGCCTTCTTCTTTATCCTCAGTGTCGAATGATTTGCAAAATACATCTACCTCAAGGGCAAGGTTATCATCAAGTGATAGTTGCCACGCATTATTCATCGATTCTTTTGCTAGCTTGAGTGCAACTCCAGATTTTTCTGCTAATTTCATCGCAAGTTCTTTCACTCCAATATGGAGAGCTTCGACAGACTCAAACACCTTGTTAACCAAACCTATGCGTAAAGCCTCTTCTGCTTTGATTTGATCTCCTGTAAATACAAGTTCCTTCGCTATTCCGAGGCTCACCAATCGGGGTAATCTAACTGTACCACCATATCCAGGTATTATGCCAAGGTTAATCTCAGGTTGACCAAACCTTGCATTTCCAGAGGCATATCGGATGTCACAGGCCATAGCAATCTCACAACCGCCACCTAGTGCGAAGCCATTAACAGCAGCTATTACTGGCTTGTCCATTGATTCAATGAATGTGCAGAGTTCCTGACCATTTTTAACAAGAGGTCGAATAATTTTTCCTCCTTTTCCTTGAAACTCTGTTATGTCAGCACCTGCTGCAAAGGCTTTCTCACCTGCACCAGTCAAAACAATTACACGAATTGTTTTGTCATCTTCAGCTTTTTTGAAAAGAGTTCTTAGAGTTTTCACTACTGCAGAATTCAACGCGTTGTATTTTGCAGGTCGGTTAATTGTAATAGTGGCAATCCCATCAGCCACTTCATAGAGAACTTCCTCTTCAGTCATGGTTCTTCCTCCTGACGAATGGCCGTTATGGTTCAAAGGTAAGTAATAAGCCTTCGCGCGTATGACGTACGCATCACTTAATGTTTAATTACTTGTTTGCATATTATAGTGTGACATCACCCGGAGAATGAAGATATGGTAATCTCAGAAAAGAGAGATGTTTGGAAACAGAGCCTGACTGCAATGAAAGCATCTCTTGAGAGCACATATGATTTCAAAACAATAGTTCAAGAAGAAGCACAGTTGATTGAGGGACTAAGAGATATAAAAAAGGACTATGTTGTTTTCTCAGACTACAGACGTAATTTTGGTAGACGTAGACTAAATGATATCAAGAAAGAGATAGACTCTGCTCTTACAGAAATTGAGTGCTGCGACTCAAAGGAAGCGTCTAGGATCTATCTTCAAGCTTTGAAGACTGTCACACTACAGACACGATGGGCATCAATTCTAGAGAAACTCTCACAGCGTAACCATAGGATTACATTATAGTTTTTGTCATGAAACCATCATTCATATTACATTTCTGTTTGTTAATTTTAAAATCAACAGGTGAATGACTATCCCAACAATATTAGACCAGAACTGCTGTGATGGGTGTGGGACCTGTGTGAAGGTCTGCAAATATGGAGTCTATGAGAAGCTCGATGAGAAACCTCAGGTGGCTCACATTCAATATTGTAAAGATTGTGGGAATTGTATCCAAGAGTGTCCAAATGGATGTATCTCATTTAGGAATAACAATACTAAATGATAACTAAAATAAATAGAAAGGAGAGCCCGGAGGCTCATCCTATTTCTACACGAGCCACTTGTATGTGACCATTTTATCTTGATGTTCAAAAGCAAGTTTGAGAGGCATTCCAACAGTCGGTGGGCCCATTGGATTAGTGATATGTGCGGTCAATCTAAGCCCAGATGGGAACTCACCAATTGCGACAATGTATGGTTGCTTCGATGATAGACTCTCAGGTGCAAAATCAACAATGACATATGAATAGAGCTTTGCTTCTCTCTCGGTAAATTCTGTCAATTCACATTCACTCAAATCTTTCTGGCAATGCTGTCTGGGAGGAAGATACTCAGATCCACATGTTGTGCACTTACTCTTCATCAGTTTCCCTGCATCGAGTGCTTCCAGAAACTTATGAAAGAAGGGAGTAATTGCTTTATCAGAGGAGTAACCAAGATAGAGTTCTTTCTGTTCACTCATTTCCTACCAGCCCCTCTCAAAAATGAACACATTGACAAATTGACCAGATTGTCCTACATTATGTGCAAGACCATACTTGACATCATCAATCTGTCTGGAAGGATTCTGAGCTTCGCCCCGCATTTGTTTTAGAATTTCGTAGGTCATCGAAACTCCAGTTGCACCCAGAGGGTGGCCTTTACTCTTGAGACCTCCATCACAGTTCACAGGAATTCTGCCATCGTGATAGTTATCCTTGTTCTCAACAATTTCTGGGCCCTTGCCAGGTTCAGCAAAACCAAGGTCTTCATAGGCAATTAGCTCTGCGATGGTAAAGCAGTCATGAACTTGGGCCATATTGATGTCTTTAGGTTCAACACCAGCCATCTTGTAAGCTGCTTTTGCTGCACGTTTTGCACCCGGAATTGAAGTCAGACTGGTTCGATCTTGAATCATCATTTCAGACGCACCAGCGCCAATTCCTGTAATCCACATTGGTCGGTCTGTAAACTCTTTGACTCGATCCTCAGCTGCAATGACCACACCAGCAGCACCGTCTGTTATTAAGCTGCAGTCATATAGATTCAGAGGTCTACAGATAGGAATTGCATTATTTGCTTCTTCAAAGGATACCTCCTTCGGAAGATGAGCCTTCGGATTCTGTGCTCCGTAGTGATGAGACTTCACAGCAATCTTTGCGAGAATATCATGTTCCATGCTATACTCACTCATATAACGTGAAGCCATTAAAGCATAGAAAGCAGGGAAACTAATTCCGAAGGGATATTCCCAACGCATATCACCAGCTTGCGACATATACTCAGTTGCAGTAGCTGA
>JAEORI010000119.1 GCA_016840965.1 Candidatus Thorarchaeota archaeon
GATAATAGGGAGGGAGTTCTCCTATTCTCATTCGCTGAACCACACCATTTGTTATGTACACTTGGCAGGGATACTCCATGCCACCATAGAAGGCAAACTGCTCTACAACATTGAATGCTGAATATGGATAGATGCCATAGGTTGTGTTGAGAAGCAATAGGGTTTCACTAGTCCAGTCTAGGACATCGTCCTCCCACTCTGGTTGTGAGCTTGGGATGTAAAAGCTTGACACGTTGATGAGCCCCACCATCATAGATTCCACGACATAGTATCGAGAGGCTGAGAATGTGACTTCGCGTACTGGCAGACCAGGACTGAAGTGGTATGTGGTATTGGCTCCATCGCTAAGACTCTCAATTAACTGACCTGTCGCTGCGACCACCATATCACTCGGGACTTCAACCCAGAAATCATAGAACGCCATGTCAAGGTAGAAGGGGTCTCCATAGCTAACATACCCGTCTGTGTTCCAGCCATCATACTCATCGTAAACACATAGCATAGGATAGCAACTAGCGAATGTAAAAATTCGAGACTCACTGATGTCAGTACCCTGAGAGTTGGCTCTGTCAAGACCATCAGGCAGAGTGGTCTTGAATGAGATTCGAAACGATGTATTTCCATTTGGTTCTATAGATGCAGGAAGATTTACCCACATTATCAGTTCCTCCGATTCAATATTGTAAGACAAGGGAACTGCAGGCGTATCGATTGTGGTCACGTTTAATATCTCAATAGCTCCCTGTCTGCTATCAAAATCCATGCCAGAAGTATACAGATGAAATGGAATGCTTGAGAAAGCAATCGATTCGTCATTATAATACTCTATAGTCAGATTACCAGCAACAGTTGAATGAGTATCATCCAGTGTGACTGATATATTCATGTACGAGAAACTAGTCCCTGTGAAATCTCCTTCTGAGAACCGATTATAGTCATCGAGATCAACTTGGCTCAGCGAAGGCTTAATGTCAATCCTCAAATCCTTCTGAAGGTTCATTAGTGGTGAATCTAGGTGTATTATATAAAATCCAGTGGACACCATCAAAAGAACTAGTGAGAAGACAAAGAATCTCTTCAAGATGACAACTACCACCTGTTACTAGTTCCTTAACAATTATCTCAAAATGCATTAAGACCTAACGTCTAAAGCAATCAATAGATCATTGTGAGATTACTTGTTGTGGTCTCTTTGTCCTGTTCTCTCTTTGACCACAATTGATAGATTGGGAGAAGAAGTGGCGCAGCCAATACCATGAATCGCTAGCTTGTCATCCCCGACTCGATCTCTTGGATCCTTTTCAAATATCTCTCTCTATTGGACTCGTTGATATCTTGTAGGGCTGCGAATTTGCGGATTGCTTCCAGGAACAACGGATGGCTTCTCATTATTTCAATCTCGAACTCTCTCTCATTCTGCATATGTGCTTCGTGTCTTACCTTGAATATCCATCCTGAGATTAACGAAGCAACCAACGAAACAAGCGCAATCCCAATGATTATGTCATTTACTGGAAACTCAGGTACGAATGCGATAATTATTATGAAACTCAAGAAGAGAGCCGCGAAAAGGGATGTGACAATCATCAAATTCTGCGTAGGGTCCTGTCTCTGACTGGTTTCCTTGGTGACTGTGACGTAGGAGAGAATCTCGGAATCGCTCAATGCATCAACTTCCCACTCATACATCCACACCCAGAAATTCTCGGTGACATCCATAATGACGTAGGTGTCCAAAGTGGGATCTTCTTCACCTCTATACCGTTTCACTCTGAACTCTGCGTATTCCTCTTTCCTCTGTATGATTCTCTCTACTCTCTTGCATCTTTCATCTGTGTAGAATGAACCAAAAGGGATGTCCAAAACGTCAATCTCTACTGTCAATCACTCCCACTCTTATTTGAACGACATACATGAATGGTTATGAGGCTTTTCGACAAGAATCAGCGCCGCCAGCAGCAATATTGATGTGTCTTTGAGGCAACTCAATCTCAGAAGGGAGTTTTGAATTGGAAGCGACCGAGAAATGCCCATCTTGTGGAGAAGACATGGAACCCGGTTTTATTGTGTCTCGAGGAACTATCTCTTGGTGTGGTCATGTTCCCAAAGTGATCTGTTACTGTGGCGAAGTCCTATCGAAGGGGTTTGCTATCTGCGCCTATGTGCCTGGTTACCGATGTAAAAGATGTAAAATCATCCACTATCAGGAAACTCAACAAAAGGATGAAACAGATGATTGGCCTGTTGGTTAGCTTCTTTTGAATAAAAGATGGCGCCTCCGGGAGCAAGAATATTAGCTTGTTTTTGAAAAAGATTAAATTTACAATTGTAGAAATATTAAACGGGGCATAAGAATTGAGGAGTAGACTGGCTTCAGTCCTTCTGTGCATACTAATGTTTTCTGGACTTGTAGTACCGTTACTTATCTTAAGTAATTCAGATAAAACTGAGAATCTCCTCCCATCAAATCAAATGGGACTAGCAGAAACCAGTTTCTTCTGGCATGATGATTGTTCCAACACAACAGGTTGGGCAGAGAATACAACCAATGTTGAGAATCTGGTTCAATATTACCAGTCTGGAATATCCCTTCTAACAGATGGGAATGGTCTATACTCTGATACGATTCCTGAATATAGTTCTGACCTTCATGGAGCGCAGTTTTTCAAGAAGATTCGAACACCAATGAAACTAGAAAACAACTTGGATTTCAGAGTTGAAATAGACCATCCAGGAACGTCTGGCATGGCGGGTAGTGTTGGAGTCGTTTTACTTGATCAGTACAACGCGTCTGTTTTCAAAGCTGGGGGCGTTGATGGTTGGACTGGGTCCGCATGCAACGCTTGGGTGGCGTATAGGGAGGATGGCTCCCAAGCAACTGAGTATAATAATAAGAGTGGCGCATGGTCTGGAGTTGTAAGAGTGTGGTACGATTCCGAAACATCAAGTATCAAGGGCGATGCCGCAGGTGTTGAATTCTCACTAGCATCATCAGGTAGCTTTGATCCCTCTCGTGAAGTTTACTGGGTGGGTTTAGTCTTCTACAACATGCAATCGTACCCATATGAATCTCATATTGTCACAGATATCACAGTTTCAACAACTATGGACACCCTCCCACCTACCATTTGGCATCACGACTGCTCCAACACTACGGGTTTCGTTTCTCAATCCAGCTGGGACACGAGTTGGTATTATGCAGGCTGGACAATAGACAGTGGACTTCTCAGCTCATCCGGAACGAGCATCAGTATCTCCAATATTCCATCTGGCAACGGTTGGCATGGTCCAGCATTCACCTATGAGTTTGGAACTACTTTTCATGTGTCCGACGTACTGAATTTTGCTGTCGATATTCAAATTGACAATACTGTGGCGAATTATCTTGGACGATATTATCTCTACCTTGCTGACACGAAACAGAAACCAACGTATCTTTTCACAGGTCATGACTATCTTGCGGCATCAACTACTGGAGCTTATGGTGTCCAATACTTTTTCGAGAACGGAACATACTTCGCTTACGGTTCTCCCTCCACCTATTCATACACAGATTTTGATGGTCGAATGGAAACCGGATTAGATGAAATGAATGTATATGGATATGTGGATGGATTTGGGCAGGACAATCTAGCAGTTCTTGATGAATCTGAACTGTCCAGAGAAATAAGATATATCGTCTTCATGGGAGGTGCTTTTGATGCCGACCCCCTAATGCCCATTCGGATACATGATATCAAACTAACATTTGTCGAATCTCCGGAACCTGAGGATGAACTCACAATCGACCATCCAGCTGACATTGTCTACAACGTGGGAGAAACCGGTAGCAACATCACTTGGACTCCTTTATCTTACTACCCTTACATGTATCAGCTCTTTGTTAACAATGAATCAATCGACTCAGGTCTGTGGTCTGGTAATCAAATTGTTGTTGATGTCGATGGTCTGGGTCTTGGGATCTATAATTACACACTTCGTGTATTTAACAATATGATGGAGTCTGTATCAGATGATGTGATTGTCACAGTCCTCGGACAGACAGTAGGTGGTACGCTCATCACCATGGGTATTAGCATCGGATCAATTACAGTGATTGTGGTTGTTACTGTACTCCTCCTCCAAAGAAGACCCGGCGAAATTGTAACAACTCCAAGCTCTTATGATTGGTGACAAGAATTTGGATACTCAAGCCATCCAGTCCACCTCAGGATTTCTGAAAGAATTGGAAATTGAGGTTTGAATAAAAGATGGCACCGCCGGGATATTATGAGTTGATTTCGTTCATCGCATTTTCGATATACTCTAATCTGCTGATGTGCTCATCTTTATCCACATACGCCGTTTTCGGGACCGCTGCAAGTTTTCTCAGAGCTCCAAGAAAAGAGGAGTCATTTCTTGCCGCTTCCAAGTCTATCTCTCCCCTTTTTAGAATAGTAAGTTTACGTTTCAAATAGTAGACGATTCCTGACAAAGCCATGAGTATAGATGAGGCGAGAGTGACTATAAGCAGCGCTTCTGGGACTGGTTTAAGCATAAGGACGATTTGGAGCGACATAACCAGAAACAAACCAGTTATTGAAACGCCTCCTAGAAATAGCTTGAACGATATTGATTCCAACTTGTCTGAGTATTGTTCTCTTTTTTGTTGGACTGAGATAAAAGAGGCAAGCTCAGAACCATTCAATGCGTCAATTTCCCATTCTTCGAGAGTGACTATATTCTCTCCATGCTTATTTCTAACAACAAATGGGTCATTCGGTGCGTCTTCGCCACAGAACTCACGTTTGACCTCACATTCTTTGTATCTGAAATCCTTCCGAAGAATCTCCTCAATCTCTCTACATTTATCATCCTTATAGAATGCGCCATCCAGCTCAGCAGGATCAATCTCGACTCTCACTTTCCTGTTTCGCCAACTGTACTATCAACTGAAAACGGATATAGGTTTCCTGACAAGAAATTTGTAGAAGAAGAAGTGGCGCCGCCGGGAGGGCTTGAACCTCCGACCAACAACTTAACAGGCTGTCGCTCTACCGACTGAGCCACGGCGGCATGTTCTCGGGGTCACGCCTCGGATTCAAATATTAACATTGCTGTTGAACCCACAGCGCAATAGAGATAGTGAAAATGAACCACTTTTCGTTATACAC